>JBBSCN010000042.1:0-20736 GCA_038250265.1 Cytophagales bacterium
ATTTTGAAAAAAGCAACTGGCCAGACGATTTCAGAATACATGAAAGAGAAACTTTGGTCGCAGATTGGTGCTGAAGCTGAAGCTTTTTGGATTGTAGATAAAACGGGAATGGAATTCGCCTTGGGTGGATTGAACATTACCGCCCGCGACTATGCTAAATTGGGGCAGTTATTTTTAGATACCGGCAAATGGCAAGGCCGACAGGTGGTGCCAAGGGAATGGGTTCTTGCCTCCATTACACCGGATGCCCCACATGTAATGCCGGGCAAACGGGAAAGTGCGGCTTTGCGTGATGGATATGGATTTCAGTGGTGGATACCCGAGGGAAGCACAGGTGAGTTTAATGCCCAAGGAATTTATGATCAATTCATTTATGTAGATCCCCATGCAGACATGGTGATTGTAAAACTCTCCTCCAATTATCATTTTAAGAATGATAAGAATCGAAAGTATCATGAATTGGAAATAGCATTGCTTAGGAAAATTGCACTGGGCCAATAGTAACCGTTTTTTCAGAATACTTGCATGTAAAAAAATTTTGTATTACATTTGTATTACAAACTAAAATATAACGTATGCTTACCGTTAGGCTATCACCGGCCGAAGAGAAAGTGCTGAACGAGTACTGCGAAATGGAGGGGCTGCCCAAGTCTCAGGTTGTAAAAGAGGCCATTGCGTTGTACCTTGTTCAACATCGCAAAAATTCAAAACCGTATGAAGTGGGTGCAGATCTTTTTGGGCAAGAAGGAAGCAGAGTTAAAAATAAATCAACTACTTATAAGAAAAGAATAAAAGAACTTCTTAATGAAAAGCATTCTCATTGATGCGGGGCCATTGATTGCGCTTTTTGATAAAAGTGATCAGTACCACACCCAAGCAATTCAATTTTTAAAAAGTTACAGAGGAACATTACTTACTACATGGCCGGTTGTTACTGAAACATCACACATGTTGGCCTTTAGTGTACGCACCCAAGTTGCTTTTTTGCAGTGGATTAACAGAGGAGGTCTACATTTGATTGAAACAGAATATTCATCTATAGCTAGAATGATAGAACTCTGCAATAAGTTTCAAGATGTGCTGATGGACTTGGCGGATGCTACCTTAATAGTCGCTGCTGAAGAACGCAACATTAAGGAAATAGCGACCATCGATTCTGACTTTTATATTTATCGAGACGTTCGCAAACGTTATTTGAAAAATATTTTTATAAAATAGGATTTCTCTGCGGCAAATGACATTTTAAAAGTCTATCTTGAACTCATAGACGGAAATAATTTACTTCATCATGAAACAAGGTTTATTAATTGATATGGACGGAGTGATTTATAGCGGTGATGCGCTGATACCGGGTGCAGATAAATTCATTGCTAAGTTATTGACAGATAAAATTCCGTTTATGTTCATGACCAACAACAGCCAGCGAACGCGCGTGGATGCTGTGCGTAAACTGGAAAAGCTGGGAATCAAAGTAACCGAGGAACACGTTTATACCAGTGCGATGGCAACCGGTAAATTTTTAGCTAGTCAAATACCCCAAGGCACTGCTTACGTGTTAGGTGAAGGAGGCCTTGTCAATAGTTTGCATGAAAACGGAATTTCGCTCGTAAACTCAGACCCCGATTTTGTAATATTGGGTGAAGGCCGGAATTTTACATTAGAAATGGTACAACGCGCAGTTGACATGATTTTAGCGGGCGCAAAATTTGTTATCACCAATCGCGATCCATCGCCCAAGAAAAAAGGATGGGATAATTTAGGCATTGCTGCTACCAGCGCGATGATTGAGGAGGCAACTGGCGTTAAGGCATTTGTAGTGGGCAAGCCAAGCCCGGTAATGATGCGTTCCGCCCGAAAAGCGCTAGGCCTTGAAACGGCAGAGACTACCATCATCGGTGATACAATGGACACCGACATTCGTGGAGGAGTGCAAATGGGCTATAAAACAATTTTAGTGTTAAGTGGAATTACGAAAAAAGAACATTTGGGTCGGTATGCGTTTAAGCCGGATCTTGTAATAGACTCTGTAAATGAATTAATACTACCGCTGCCTTGGTGGAAATGATGAGAACTGATCGAAAGGATTTTTTGGTAGAAATAACAACTTAAAAATAAAATATATGAAACGCACGGCAACAGCACACTGGGAAGGAGATTTGAAAACCGGCAATGGAAATATTTCCTCGCAAAGTACGGTATTGAATAAAACACAATACTCTTTTAACACTCGATTTGCAGATGGAGTGGGTACCAACCCAGAAGAATTATTAGCGGCTGCTCATGCCGGTTGTTTTACCATGGCAGTGTCAGCTACGCTAGCACAAACCGGAATTATAGCCACTTCGCTTGATACAAGTGCAACACTCACTTTGGAAGGCTTAGACGTCACGGGTATTCATTTGTCGATCAAAGGAAAAGTACCGGGGATTTCAGCACAACAATTTGAAGAAGTCACAAAGAGTGCCGAGAAAAATTGTATTATCTCAAAGGCGTTGAAGGTCGCGATTACTTCAGATGCGGAGTTGCTTTGATTTGAAAAAAAAATCCAATTATCAAACTAACACTTGTGAGCCAATAAATTTTTTCTTCAAAAGATAAAGCCACCAACAGAAAAATTCTCATCTTCGTAACACTAAAGTAAACTAGCAAATCGCCCTGTCAATCATGTAAAAATGTTGACGGGGCGGTTTCGTTTCAAAGGCTTTGTGCCAAACTAACAGTTGTAACCAGCAGATGGGCGAACAAAAACCAAAAACTATTTTTGAGAAGATATGGGAATCGCATGTCGTTAAAAGTGCCGAGGGTTACCCCGATGCATTATTTATCGACCGCCATTTTATTCATGAAGTTACCAGCCCACAGGCATTTGACGGATTGAAGAAACGTGGAATCAAAGTTTTCAACACGTCAAGAACAACTGCGACTGCCGACCATAACGTTCCTACTAAAGATCAGCATCTTCCCATCAAAGAAGCATTGAGTCGTCATCAAGTAGAGAAGCTCCGCGAAAATTGTAAAGAGTTTGGTGTTGAGTTGTACGATCTCGGTCATCCCTATCAAGGCATTGTTCATATCATTGGCCCCGAGTTGGGTTTAACATTACCGGGCATGACCATCGTATGTGGTGATAGTCACACCAGCACGCATGGAGCTTTCGGAAATATTGCTTTTGGTATTGGCACGAGTGAAGTAGAGCAGGTGTTGGCGACTCAGTGTATTTTGCAATACCCTGCCAAAACCATGAAGATTGAAATCAATGGGCAAGTAGGAAAAGGTGTGGTCAGTAAAGACATTATTCTTTTTATCATTTCAAAAATTTCAGCCAGTGGTGCCACTGGCTTTTTTGTGGAGTATGCAGGAGATACCATTCGCAATCTCTCCATGGAAGCACGCATGACTATTTGCAACATGAGTATTGAAATGGGCGCGCGTGGTGGATTGATTGCGCCTGATGAAACTACTTTTAATTATATCAAAGGAAGAAAGTTTGCGCCACAAGGAAATGATTTTGATAGAAAAGTTGAAGAGTGGAAGAAATTGGCAACCGATGATGGAGCTTCGTACGATTTAGTATTACAATACGATGCGGCCGACATTGCCCCGATGATCACCTACGGTACGAATCCGGGCATGGGCATGAGAGTTACGGATCGCATTCCAACGCTGAGCGAACTCAAGGACTTGCATGGCCAGCAGGCAGGAATCAGCGAGCAAGGTTCCTTTAAAAAGTCATTGGAATACATGGGTCTTGAGCCTGGCTCGCAACTGCTAGGTAAAGCTATTGATTATGTTTTCATTGGCAGTTGTACAAACGCGCGCATTGAAGATTTGCGTTTGGTCGCTGATATGGTAAAAGGAAAAAAGAAAGCGGAGAATGTGGAAGTATGGGTGATACCCGGATCGAAACAAGTCGAAGCACAGGCGATTAAAGAGGGGTTAGATAAAATTTTTGAAGAAGCTGGTTTTGAATTGAGAAGTCCAGGTTGTTCGGCTTGTTTAGGTATGAACGAAGACAAAGTACCGGCTGGCAAATATTGCATCAGCACTTCGAACAGGAATTTTGAAGGAAGACAAGGGCCAAAGTCAAGGACTTTTTTAGCTAGTCCGTTAAGTGCGGCAGCGGCAGCAATTACAGGAAGGGTTACAGATGTGAGGGAATTTTAATAGTTGTTAGTTGATCGTTGCTAGTTAATAGAAAGCTAACAACCAACAACTAGCGACCAACAACTAATATGAGCAAAGACAAATTCATTACGCTAAAATCTACCGCGGTTCCACTGCCCAATGAAAACATCGACACGGATCAGATAATCCCTGCACGGTTTTTAAAGGCTACCACGCGCGAAGGCTTCGGTGATAATTTGTTTCGCGATTGGCGATACGATGCAACCAATAATCCTGTGAAGGATTTTGTATTAAACGATTCAAAATATTCAGGAAAGATTTTAGTAGCCGGAAAAAACTTTGGATGTGGTAGCAGTCGCGAACATGCGGCATGGGCGATTTACGATTTTGGATTCCGTGTGGTGGTGTCCAGTTTTTTTGCTGATATATTTAAAAATAACGCGCTCAATAACGGACTCTTGCCAATTGTTGTGTCAGATAATTTTTTGAAGCAAATGCTCCTTGCCATTGAAGAAAAACCATCCACGGAAATAGTGGTGGACTTATCCAATCAGATTTTGCAAGTAGGATCTGTTAAAGAACCCTTTGAAATTAATGCCTACAAGAAAACTTGTTTGATTAATGGCTACGATGATATTGATTACTTGTTGAATTTGAATAAGGAGATTAGGGAGTTTGATGCAGTACATTAATAGTTGATAGTTCGTAGTTGTTAGTTGATAGATAAGTTCTCCAACCAACAACCAGAAACTAACAACCAACAACTTTGAAGCAATGAAGAAAAAAATAGTAATCCTACCCGGAGACGGCATCGGCAAAGAAGTAACTACCGAAGGTAAAAAGGTGTTGCAGAGGATTGCTGAGCTCTTCGATCATGAATTTGAATTTGAAGAAGCGACCATCGGCCATGATGCTATCGAAGCTTGCGGCAATCCATTACCCGATGAGACATTATCAAAACTAAAAAACTGCGATGCGATTTTGTTTGGAGCCGTAGGTCATCCGAAATACGACAATGATCCGACTCTTAAAGTCAGGCCCGAACAAGGTCTTTTAAAAATGCGAAAAGAACTTGGGCTGTATGCCAATCTGCGACCGATCAAATTGTTTGATGAGTTGTTGGAATCCTCCAGCATCAAAGCGGAAATCCTGAAGGGCTCAGATATTTTGTTTTTTAGGGAGTTGACGGGGGATGTGTATTTTGGAGAGAAGGGAAGAAAAGATGACGGCAACACCGCTTATGATTTGATGATCTATCAAAGATTTGAGGTCGAACGTATTGCGCACAAAGCATTTCAAGCAGCTCGTACGCGTAAGAACAAAGTAACCTCCGTTGATAAGGCAAACGTATTGGAAAGCTCGCGTTTATGGAGGCAGGTAGTTACAGAAATAGCGAAAGCATATCCAGACGTAGAACTTTAACATCAATTTGTATATTCTGCCGCGATGAAGCTTATTCAAAACCCACGAAGTTTTGACGTGGTTCTTACGGGAAATTTGTTTGGCGATATTCTTACTGACGAAGCTTCTCAAATTGCCGGCTCAATGGGGATGTTAGCCTCTGCTTCGGTTGGTGATTCCGTTGGCCTATACGAACCCATCCACGGAAGTGCGCATGATATTACTGGTAAAGGAATTGCCAATCCATTGGCTTCTATTTTATCTGTATCACTTATGCTCGATATTTCTTTTGGATTGAAAGAGGAATCGGAAACAATTATCAAAGCAGTGGAGGAAACATTAAAGGAAGGCTATCGCACGGCTGATATTGCTGATGCAAAAACAGCGAAAGACAAGATTTTAAATACGAGCACGATGGGAGGCCTGATAGTGAAACAAATTGAAAAAGTAGGCAGCCGGCAGTTCGTGGTAGGAAGTCATTCTAACTCCTAAATTCTATATTCTAAATTCTAATTTATGAGCCACAAAATACAAATCTTCGACACCACACTCCGCGATGGCGAGCAAGTGCCGGGCTGTCAATTAAAGACAGATGAGAAAGTGATCATTGCTAAAGAATTGGAAGCATTGGGCGTAGATGTAATTGAAGCTGGGTTTCCCATTTCCAGTCCGGGTGATTTTTTATCCGTGGTAGAAATTTCCAAAGCGGTAAAAAATGTCACCGTCTGCGGCTTAACGCGATCGAAGAAAGACGATATTGATGTAGCTGCCGAGGCATTGCACCACGCGAAGCATGGGCGAATTCATACGGGCATTGGGTCGAGCGACCTGCATATTAAACACAAATTCAAATCGACCCGTGAACAAGTATTGGAACAAGGTGTGTGGGCGGTAAAATACGCAAAAGCAAAAGGCTACGAAGTGGAATTTTTTGCAGAAGATGCCGGGCGGGCGGATTTAGGATTCTTAGCTCAAATGACCGAAGCGGTGATCGCTGCTGGCGCAGATGTTGTAAATATTCCTGATACAACGGGATATTGTTTGCCCCATTTATACGGTAAGCGTATTCAATACTTGTTTGAGCATGTAAAGAATATTGACAAAGCAGTGATCTCGGTTCATTGTCATAATGATTTGGGTTTGGCCACTGCCAACACGATTGCGGGGTTAACAAATGGTGCACGGCAGGCCGAGGTAACGATCAACGGTATTGGCGAACGTGCCGGCAATACTTCGTTGGAAGAAGTAGCCATGATTTTAAAAGTGCATAAAGATTTGGACTTGTACACCAATGTTAAATCAGAAAGAATTTTTGAGTTGAGTCAGTTGGTGAGCAGCATGATGCGCATGCCTGTACAGCCGAATAAAGCCATTGTGGGCGCAAATGCATTTGCTCATTCTTCGGGCATTCACCAAGACGGATTTTTGAAGCATCCCGAAAACTACGAGATCATCAACCCTGCCGATGTGGGTGTACCGAATTCATCCATTGTACTAACGGCTCGTAGCGGTCGCGCGGCATTGAAGCACCGGATGGAATTACTAGGTCATAAATTTGAGGGCGAGGAATTAAACACGATCTATGAAAATTTCTTGATCGTGGCCGATGAAAAGATTGAAGTGAAGAATGAAGACTTGCTAGTACTGGCGGCTAGTATGTTGGTGTTGACGAGGTAGAATATCTAAACAATAGTTTGGATTTTATTTTTCACTTAAACAAAATAAAAGCATCTATTAAAAGCAATGGGATAGCCCTCAAAAAAATCGGCTGAAGTGCGTCTGCATTTTTTGCGCCAGCCAATGTAAATATTCCTGCCAACAGTAATCCAACAAACAAACTACCACCTCCAATCGTAAGCATGCTTTGGTAACTCTGCGGAGCGTCCTGTCGCAAATAGAATAGAATTCCGATAGCGGAAACCGAACAACTAATCCAAATTACTTTGGGTAAAATGGTTGAAACGAGTAGGTCTGCCATTCCCAGCTTTTCATTTTCTGATTGCTGGATATTCAATGGCTTGTAGGCATTCAAAAAGAAGACACCGGCTAACCCGATCAAGCATAGCTGCATGATGTTGCTCGACTCAATGTTTAAAAAAGCCAGTAATATCGAGATGATCAGCACTCCCAAAAGTACTTGTTCAGCCACCAACAAGTATTTTGTGAATCGGGAAATAAAGGTTGATCTCTTTTGTTGCATATAGTCTAGGCGGTGTTTTGGTAAATGATTTTTTTTAAAGGTAATAAAAAAGTGCAGATTTGGTTACTTGCAAAAGCAGATGCATTTTTGTTTACTTAACGCTTAATTAAATGGAAAAAATTCCTCTTACCGATCGAAAATACGTACCCACTTTTATTTTTGTCACAAGCCTTTTTTTACTTTGGGGTGTTGCTATTTCAATGGGCGATGTATTGAATCGGCATTTTCAAAAAGTGTTGGGCGTTTCATTGGCTCAATCGGGACTGGTACAGTTTTCTATTTTCGGAGCTTACTTTGTGATGGGTATTCCGGCCGGGCTATTCATGAAAAAGTACGGCTACAAAAATGGAGTGCTGCTAGGACTTTGCCTATATGCTTTCGGTTCCTTTCTTTTCATACCCGCAGCAGGAGCCGAGTCGTTCGGCTTCTTTCGTATCGCCTTATTTATTTTAGCTTGTGGATTGGCAACGCTGGAGGCGGTAGCTCATCCATTTACGGCAGCATTGGGTGACGAACGGAAATCCGAACAACGTTTAAATTTCTCTCAAACATTCAATGCAGTTGGTACTATTATAGGCCCTATCTTAGGGGGCTTTTTTATTTTGGGTGATGTACTTACGGGAAATACTCAATCTGATTTATTTTCTGTTAAAATGTTATATGCAGCTATTGGAGCAACGGTGTTCGCAATTGCGGTTGCATTTTTTTTTACCAAAGTCCCTCCTTTGCAAGAGGCAAGAAATGCAGTAGGGGAGCAGCGTGGTTACAAAGAGCTATTTCGAATAAAACATTTTAAATGGGCTGTGGTAGCACAATTCTTCAACGTAGCCGCGCAGGGAGGTACGTGGGCTTTCTTTATCAATTATGCGATCATTTATATTCCGGGCATGAGCGATCAACATGCATCGTATTATTTTTCGTTGAGTATGGGGATGATGTTGGTGGGCAGGGTGATTGGCACTTATCTGATGAATTTCGTTGCTCCTAATAGATTGTTAGCACTATTTTGTTTGGGCAGTATTTCAATGTGTGTGGTAATTTCGCAACACCTGGGCTGGATTTCTTTTGCTTGTTTGATCGGATTGCAGTTTACTTTTTCAATCATGTTTCCAACCATTTTTGGGTTGGGGATGAAAAACCTAAACGACCTTCGTGAGAAAGCTTCTTCTTTTATCGTGATGGGTGTAGTAGGGGGTGCGGTTTTCCCCCCGCTAATGGGGTATGTGGCGGACAAGACGAGCGTAGCTACCGCTTATCTATTACCAATAATTTGTTACTTTATGATTTTCTTGTTCGCGGTTAAATTTTACAAGCCAGAAGAGAGTAACTAGCTTAAACTATTGGCAAAAAACAGATTTGATATCAAATTGAGCCTATCGAAGTCTATTGAAAAAGCGAAAGTGATTCACGTTTCGACAAACGCAACATGACAAGCGTTCTAGATTGACTTAAGAAGACATTCTTGACTTAAACTTCTTCGTTAATTCTTCAACACTATTTTTGAAGTTAGCATCAGTTTTCATCATGTCTTCTACCGATTCTAGCGCGTGGATTACAGTGCTATGATCGCGACCTCCGAAGTTCTCACCAATAAGCGCGAGCGTTAGCTGTGTATAGCGTTTGCAGAAATACATGGCTGTTTGTCTTGGGATAACTATCTCACGTTTTTTTACTTTGCTCTTCATTGCCTCCAAATCTACCTTAAAGTAATCGCCCACGGTTTTTTGAATGAAATCCACACTTACATCGGATTGAATTTCCTTGACAATGTTTTTGAGGACTTCCTTCGCCAACTCCAAATCAATTTCTTTTTTCAGAAGTGTAGCGTGGAATAGGAGTGAATTCAAAACTCCTTCCATGTCGCGCAAATTAGTGTCTACGCTAAATGCTAAATATTCGGCTACCTCGGTTGGAATCTCAATGCCATCTGATTGCATTTTATTATGAATGATGGCCAGTTTTGTTTCAAAATCGGGTTCTTGCAAATCTGCAGTCAATCCCCACTTGAATCTTGAAAGGAGACGTTCTTGAAATCCCTTCAAATCGCGCGGTGGGCAGTCGCTGGTCATAATGATTTGCTTGCCCGACTGGTGAAGCTGGTTAAAGATATGGAAGAAAATTTCTTGTGTTTTTTCGCGGCCAGCCAAAAACTGGACATCATCCAAAATCAGCAGATCAACCTGTAAATAAAAATTTTGAAATTCCTGCATTTTGTGATTTTGCAGCGCATTTAAAAATTGGCTGGTAAAATCATTTTGATCCACATACAAAACAATTTTTTCCGGCAGGTTTTTCTTTATCTCGTTTCCAATGGCCTGCACCAAATGTGTTTTGCCAACGCCTACGCCTCCGTACAACATCAATGGATTGAAAGATGTAGTGCCCGGTTTTTTTGCGACAGCCACTCCGGCAGATCGCGCTAATCGATTGCAATCGCCTTCGACAAAATTATCAAACGAATAATTTGGGTTAAGCCGAGAATTGACCGTTTGAGGGTTCAGTGCCTTAAAGCTAAAAGGAGAATATTCCTCATGGCCATTTCCGTTCACCGCCTGCGCATTACTTTTTTTAAATCCACTTCCGTTAGGATAATTCACCAGTACGGGTGGATTGTTGTGATTTCCACTATCTACGATCACCGAATATTCTAATCTTCCACTCGGCCCCAGAATTTGATGTACTGCTTTTTTCAAAACAGGCACGTAATGCTCCTCTAGCCACTCGTAAAAAAATTGAGACGGCACTTGTATCGTCAACACATCTCCTACATTGCGAAGGGGATTGATCGGTTTAAACCAAGTATTGAAACTTTGTTCATCTACACTTTGCTTAATAATCTCGAGGCATTCGTGCCAAGCGGTAGTAGATTCAACGGATAGAGTAGAGTTCAAGGGTTGGGGGTTTTGGCGTTTTTTATTTTCGGGGGAGACAAAGGTGTAAAAAAAAATGAAAATCAAAAGACAAAAAAAAGAAAAATGATACTTGACTTTTCGAAAAGAATTTCAGTAGCACATTCTGCAGATTTTTTCAAAAAGAATTGATTTAGTGCAAACTTAAATTCAACTTGACTGCTCTTTCCAAATGAATTCGTGAAACCATCCGTGGAACATATTTTTTCTGATCAAACGGCTCGAAATTGGGTGAATGCCGCCTTGAAGGAATTGGAAGGTGGCCAAATAGAAAAGCTGGTGTTTGAAAAAGCAGGCCTTTCCTATAAGCCTTACTATACAAATGAAGATGTTTCACTTCCGTTGATGTCGCCTCTTCCCATTTCGGCTCAGCCCTATGGCAATCCGAGGCAATGGATAAACATGCCAAAAGTTTTAGTAGCGGATTCGAAGGAGGCAAATGCGGTAGCGCTGCTTCATTTACAAAATGGTGCAGATGGAATTTATTTCGAGATGAAAGACCCTTCAGCGAAAGCGAAACAATTGCTGGATAAGATTGAGTTGCCCTATTGTACGATAAGTTTTTTAGTAAGCGGAGCATCAACCAATTTTTTAGAATCATTTGCCCGCTTTGCTGAAAGTAAGTTTGATACATCTAAGATTACGGGTAACTTTTTTTGGCAGAATTACCCCAGCTCTTTTGATGCCAATCAGTTTAGGGGATGGAAATCTTTCCGCGCAAGCGGTTTAATTATTGAGCAGCAACCGGACGCGGCAATTGAAATCGCGCAAGCGTTGGACGAAGCCGTAAATCGGATGGAGGTCTTATTGGGCAAAGGTTTGAAGATAGAAGAAGCAGCGAGACAAATTTCTTTTTCGGTAGTGATAGGAACAGATTTTTTCTTGGAGGCGATAAAACTCCGGACGCTACGCGCGCTGTGGAGTACTATTTTGCACGCCTATCAAATCAAAAGCGACCCAAATGTTTTTATTCACGCCATTTCCATGTTAGAGGTAAAGGAAAATTTTCAGCCTCATGGAAATATGATCAAAGAAACCTATTCAGCTTTGTCGGCTATCTTGGGCGGTTGTGATGGATTGACGGTCGAACCAGAGGATGACAAAAATAGCATGATGAATCGGGTTGCTAGGAACACTTCTTCCGTGTTGCGAGACGAATCTTTTCTATCCCGCGTTTCTGATCCGTTGGCAGGATCTTACTTTATTGAATCATTGACCACGCAACTTGCCGAAAAAGCTTGGAAGAGATTTCAAGACTTGACAAAAAAATGAAACCTGATTTCTCTCAACTAAAATTTAATGCGTTTGAGTCTCATGCAAATGAAGACGAACATGACTCATGGGTATCGCCCGAAAAAATTGAAATCAAATCAGCGTATCAAGAAAGCGATATTGAAAGCAACGAATCAAAAAATAATCAAGCAGGTCTGCCTCCCTATCTGCGCGGGCCGTACGCAACGATGTATACGGTTCGGCCATGGACGATCCGGCAATATGCAGGATTTTCAACTGCCAAAGATTCAAATGCTTTTTACAGAAGAAATCTAGCAGCCGGACAAAAAGGACTCTCAGTCGCTTTTGATTTGGCCACGCACCGCGGCTATGATTCTGATCATCCTCGTGTAGCGGGCGATGTTGGCAAGGCTGGGGTGGCGATCGACTCAGTGCTGGACATGAAAATTTTATTTGACCAGATTCCGCTAGATCAGATGTCAGTTTCCATGACGATGAATGGTGCGGTGCTACCCATTATGGCGTTTTACATTGTAGCAGCAGAAGAGCAAGGAGTGAAACCCCATCAATTGACAGGCACTATTCAAAATGATATTTTGAAGGAGTTTATGGTACGCAACACCTATATCTATCCACCTGCGCAATCCATGCGAATCGTGGCAGATATTTTTTCGTATTGTTCCAAGCACATGCCGAAGTTCAACAGCATCAGCATCAGCGGCTACCACATGCACGAAGCCGGGGCACCCGCGCACTTGGAGTTGGCTTATACATTGGCAGATGGATTGGAATACATCCGCACGGGAATAAAAGCGGGAATTGCCATTGACAATTTTGCTCCGCGCCTTTCTTTCTTTTGGGGGATCGGCATGAATTTTTTTATAGAGGTGGCGAAGATGCGAGCGGGAAGAATATTGTGGGCGAGAATTGTGCAGCAATTTAATCCTAAAAATCTCAAGTCGATGGCGTTGCGCACGCATTGCCAAACATCGGGGTGGAGTTTGACTGAACAGGATCCCTATAATAATGTTACCCGAACGTGTATCGAAGCGTTAGCCGCTGTCTTGGGTGGAACACAATCGCTTCACACGAATTCATTGGATGAAGCCATCGCACTACCTACTGATTTTTCTGCGCGCATCGCTCGCAACACGCAATTGTATTTGCAAAAAGAAATGGGCGTCACAAAAGTAGTTGACCCGCTGGGAGGTTCTTACTTTGTGGAGTATCTAACGGAGCAGTTGGCTAATAAGGCGTGGGAATTGATTGAAGAGGTGGAACAACTGGGCGGCATGACCAAAGCGATTGAAAGCGGTATTCCGAAAATGCGCATTGAAGAAGCTGCTGCTGCCAAGCAGGCGCGAATCGACTCGGGAAAAGATTTGATTGTTGGGGTAAACCAATACACCACCGATGAAAAACCCGATTTCGAAATATTGGATATCGACAATACTGCGGTGCGAGCAGAACAAATCGATCGCTTACAAAAAATAAAAAGAGAACGAAATCAAGTGGAGGTAGATGATGCGTTACAAAAACTTGAAAAATGTGCCGCAACCGGTGAGGGAAATTTGTTAGAGCTTGCTATTGTGGCCGCACGCTGTCGCGTAACATTGGGCGAGATTTCCTCAGCAATGGAGAAATCATTTGGCCGTTATAGGGCGAACATTCAATCCATTTCTGGAGTATATTCGAGTGAAATGAAAAACAACAACCAACTGGCGGAAGTAAGGGCACTGGCAGATCGCTTTGCCGAATCGGACGGACGCAGGCCGCGCATCTTGGTCGCTAAAATGGGGCAAGATGGCCACGACCGCGGGGCGAAAGTAATTGCTACCGCTTTCGCAGATTTAGGTTTTGATGTAGACATCGGCCCGCTGTTTCAAACGCCCGAAGAAGTAGCCAAGCAAGCGACAGAGAACGATGTGCACGTAGTAGGTGCTTCTAGCCTAGCTGCAGGGCACAAGACATTAGTACCTGAATTGATTGCTGCATTGAAAAAAATTGGTCGACCCGATATTATGGTAGTGGCCGGTGGGGTGATCCCCAAAAAAGATTATGATTTTCTTTACAAATCTGGAGTAAGTGGAATCTTTGGACCAGGCACACCAATCACTGAGGCCGCCAAGACGATCCTCAACAAGTTGTTGGATGATTAAATGTGCCGTTTCGGTTTTATTCGCATTGGTATAAAAGAGGTATCTTTGATTTCATTAAACACCAGTAAAATGAAAGCATTAATTTTAATCGGATTCCTAGTCGTTTCAACCCAGGTATTCAGCCAGTCGAAATATGACAAGTCCATACTGGCTGTTGAGGCCACATTTGAAACGGGTGATTACAACAAAGCGATCTCGGCAATTGAGAAATTCAAAAAAAAGAATTTTAAAAAAATAGGGAACCCAAACCCGTATGCTGTAAAGTATTTTTTTATTCTCGCGAAATCCCATCTAGCTTCTGGCCGCTTGGGCGAATTTGAAAGCAACTTAAAATTAGGCATTTCCAAAAGTTTGGAGATTGATAGGGAAGGCAGCAAGAACTACGGGCTGTTGTTGATGAATGCAGCAGCTTTGCAAAATCAAAACGGGTCTTTCAAGGAAGCCAGTGAATTATTGACGAATTCAAAAAAGCAATTAGAGCAAGCCTCTTCTTTTACAAAAGACATTGCACCGTTGTGGGAGGTTACAATGGCCGAAACACTGTCGGGTCAAGGGTACTACCATGAAGCCGTTGAGCTTTTCAAGAATAACGAAAAATATTTTTCGATGCGTGCGGTAAAGCAAGAGGCATTTGTAGATGATAAGGGAAATTTGAAAACAAGAAGGCTCTCAGAAATAGAAATACAAACCCGTAATCAAGATTATGCGAGGGTTTTAACGGGAGTAGCCAATGCCTACCGCAATCAGGGTGAATACAACGAATCAGACGCAGCGTTTGCAATAGCGGCTCAATGGATAAATAAGAACCTTGGCAAATCAGATATTGCTTATGTGAAGAATCAATTCCTGTGGTCAAACTTGTTAGTTGAAAATGGCTTGAACTTAGACGGTGATTTCCCAAATGGCACCGGCTATGATCGGGCATTAAACAATTTGCTTAGTGCTCATAAAAATTCCCACTATTTAGCATCTCGCATTTATGAGGAATACCTCAAGCGATTGCTAGCTCAAGGTAGCACGAGCAAGTTTGCAAATACAAAAATCGAGTACGAAAAAATGATCAGTAAAAATTTTAAGGAGGGAAGCGTCTATGAAACTCAATTAAAGGCCGTTGAATTTGACTCAAAGTTAAACAAGGATAAAGTAAAAAATTTAGAGACTGACGCGATAAAATTTTTAGCCTCGTCAAAGGCCTTACCGCAAAATCATATTGTGAGGGCGGATGTCCTTGAATTTTTAGCCAGCTTATCGCAATATCAAAAGAGGTATGCTAATGCCGAAACTTATCTTAAATCCATTGTAGAGATAAAATCAGCCCTTTTCGGAGAGGACGCTCCAGAGACTCATTTAGCTAGGATCAAGTTGGCTAACTATTATGTCGACTTCAGTAACAACATTCAGGAAGCGGTGAAGATTTACAAAGAGAGTTATGACGAAATAGTCTCCAAACAAATTGGTGCTTGGCACAAAGATAACCTTGATATCCTCAACCACATGGCTTTATTATTTGAAATTACCGATCGCTATGCCGAGGCCGATGCTACTTTGGAGCGGGCGGGTTTGGTTGCTCGCGCCAAATTCTCGGATACAGACGTGTTGTATGCAGCTGAGTTGACAAATATAGCCAGATTGCAAATAAAATTAGGTCAATACGAAAAGGCAGGAGAGAATATCGACAAGTCACTAAAAATTTTGGAAGAGTTTCGCAAAGACGAGGACAAGAAGATATATCTCATCAGTGCACTTGAAACACAAGCCACGCTATTTGGTATCAAAGGGTTATTTGACGAAGCAGAGGATAATCTTGCCCGCACGCGAAAGATTATTTCAAAAGCAAATAATATAATGGGGATTGATGAGCTAAGCACAGCTCAGCAACTCTCCAGCCTTTACATACAATTGGGGCGGTATTCCATCACCGAAGAATTGTTGGATCCGCTGGTAAAGGAATACGAAAAACTTTACGGCAAAAGCTCCATTCGTCTAGTGGAGCCATTGGTAAATCAGGGTCGGTTGGTGTTAGCGCAAGGCGATTATACCGATGCCGATAAAATTGCTCAACGCGCCCATCAGATTGCGGTGGCTGTTTATGGCGAAAAGTCCTCGAAAACTGCCTCCACGCAGAAATTGTTGGGCGACATCGAATATGCCATTGGAGATTATGAGCGTGCCAACGACAACATTGAAAAAGCATTGGTTAGTCAAGAAAAACAATTTGGGAGAAATCATATTGAGGTGGCTAAGTCACTTGCTCAGTTGTCTCTTGTCAAGTTTTACAAAGGAGATAAATTAGAAGAGGTAGAGAAGTTGATGTTGGAGGCACAAGAAATTATGGGAAGTAGATTGGGAAAAACAAATCCCCAATATGCAGACATACTTAAGAATGTAGCAGTAATTAAAATTGCAGGGAAAAACTACAATGCAGCATTCTCGTCCCTCACCCAAGCTGAGGCCATCTGGAGAAGTAAGACGGGATCTAAGAATAACATCAATGCAGCCGCTATTTTCACGCTCACCGGAGACGTCTTTTATCATATCAAAAATTATAAAAAAGCCGAAGAATTTTACACACAAGCGAAGAGTATTTACGAAAAGTACTTTAACAAAACGCATCCCGAGTACGTAAAAATACTTTCAAAACAAGCCAAAGTCTATTATATGGAAAAGGACTACAAGCGTTCGAAACGAAATATTGAAGAGGCGCTGACCAATTACGAGGGATTCATCAAACTATATTTTCCTGCCTTGAGCGAACGCGAGAAAGCAAAATATTGGAATACCATCAAAGGAGACTTTGAATTTTACAATACGTTAGCGTTTGGCCAACTAGAAGACTTCCGTGACCTAAGCGGAAAAGTTTACAACTATCAGCTTCTCACCAAAGCGTTGTTATTGAGCTCGTCTATAAAGGTGCGCGAGCGAATCATGAGTAGTACCGATGAAACATTGAAGCAGGCATATAACGATTGGGTAAAGAAAAAGGAATTTCTTACCAATGCTTTGTCAATGAGTACAGATCAGCTCGTACAAAACGGAATTGACGTGGCTGTCCTAAACATCGAAATCGAAAAGTTGGAGCGAACTCTAAGTGAAAAATCAGAATTATTTGGACAAGGGTTTGAATCCAAAAAAATAACCTATGAAAATGTGCAAAAATCGATTGCGAAAAATGAAGTAGCAATCGAAATGGTAAGATACCGTCACTTTAATCACACATTTACCGACTCCATTGTTTATGTGGCATTGTACGTAAAGAACGATAATGCTCGCCCCAAAGCCATTGAGCTTCCGCTAGGTTACTTGATGGAAAAAAGGTACTACAAATATTTCCGTAATAGTATGATGAGCCAAACGGAAGACAAAGAATCATATAAGGTTTTCTGGGAGCCCATTGAAAAGCAAATTGGGATAAATACCGCCATCTACCTTTCTCCCGATGGTATTTATAATCAGTTGAATCTTGAGGCAATCCTCACACCCAGTGGAAAATATGTAATTGACAATGCTAATATTGTTTTGGTCAGTAATACAAAGGACTTGTATTTGCGTAAGATCAAGTCTAGGCCCGTAGTAGCCTCCAACACAGCAACGATGTTTGGAAACCCGCAGTTTTATCTTTCAGCTTCAGCGAGCGGCAAAGTCCTTTCTCTTCCCGGAACCGAGAAAGAAGTCAACGAACTTCAAAATCTTTTACGACAAAAGGGATGGAGGACTTCCGAATATGTAGAGGGGTCGGCTACCGAAGAACGCGTGAAAGAATTGCAGAGCCCGAAAATTTTTCACGTAGCCACCCATGGATTTACCACAGCCGCAACGAAAGGAGACGAGACCAGTGAAATGACTAATAGTGAGGCAGCCATGACCGAAAATCCTCTTATGAAAACCGGACTACTTTTGAAAGGCGCGGGTGATATTTTGGATAAGACCAATTATAATTATAATGTCGATAACGGCATCCTCACCGCCTATGAAGCCATGAGCCTAAATCTTGACCAAACAGATTTAGTTGTTCTTAGTGCGTGCGAAACAGGGTTAGGCGAAATCTCCAACGGAGAAGGTGTATACGGTTTGCAGCGGGCATTTCTCGTAGCGGGTGCGAAAGTGTTAATCATGAGTATGTTTAAGGTGGATGATGACGCTACCCAAAAACTGGTTCTGAATTTTTATAAAAAGTGGCTCACCACAAATAATATGCGCCAAAGCTTTATTGATGCAAAAAAGGAATTAAGAGCGGAATTTCCAGCACCAATCTATTGGGGATCTTTTATGATGATTGGGTTGGATTGATAATTCACATCCCCATCATTACAAATGCGCCCCAGTAGTACGGCTCTTTATATTTTAGCGCCAATTGTTGCTGTGCTTGTTTGAACGCCTTTACCTTACTGCCTCCTTTCGCCCAGTTGGTATAAAAGTTGGTCATTAGTTGTTGCGTTGCCGCATCGTCCACTTTCCAGAGACTCATAATCATTGCGTTGGCACCAGCAACTAGGAAGGCCCGCTGCAAACCGTACACTCCTTCTCCCGCTTTTACATCGCCCAAGCCAGTTTCGCAGGCGCTCAACACAACTAAGTCGGTGCCTTCTAGGTTTAGATTCATCGCTTCGTAGGCGGTAAGTATTCCATTGTCATTGCTAGATAGGTCTATATTTTGTTCATCTTTAGCGGCTCCGGCTAAAATCAATCCCGATCGTAGCAGCGGATTGTTCTTTGCATTTTCTGCTTCCACACCAAGTGCATCGCCCCCTTGCAAATCAGCATCGGCCAAAAAGTATCCGTGCGTGGCTATGTGCATCAGCTGCGGCCCTTTTACTGATTTGAAATTCTTCTCCGATGCCTCTTGAGCCTGCTTGAACGTAGTTTTATAGCCCGAGGCCATCAAAATTTTATTGATCGCTTCTGTTTCCACCTTTGTTCCAGGCAAGGGTACGGCCGCTCCGGCATAATCAGGGAAGCCTAAAATAAAGGCATCTTTTTTGGCAACAATAGGTTTGCGTTTTTTAATGTTGATTAGATCTTTTGAATTGCCAATAACGATCACTTCATATCTAGTTAGTAAATAGTCACCGTCTTTCTTTTTAAAGGTGTTCACATTAAGTTGATTATAAACACCATCGGGCGAAAGGTAAATTGTTTTCTTTCCAGCCAATAGCGGTTCCAGTTGCGCCCAGTATTGATCATACGAATAATCATCAATGGCTTTTTGTTGAATTGCATTTTTATAAAACTTTGCGTAACGGGTTTCCAATTGCTTGCCGTTCTCCAGCACAATCATTTTTGGAAGAAGAGATCCCTTTGTAATCACGAGAGCCGCATACTTAGAGTCGTCTGTAAAGTCCTTATCAAAATTTTGAATTCTTACAACCTCAATCACAGCTTCTGTTTCCGTTAGGAGTGACGCGATTTTTTCAAAGCCAATGGTTTCATTTGAGTACCCTTGAGAAAACTCCTTTGACTTTTCAGATAGTGAACGCTCCAGTTGATTGGCTTCCCGTTCAGCTGCCGTCAGATCAATTTTTTCTTTTTGAAGATCTTCCTTAGACATTGAATAGTATCTCGCCAATGTCTCTTTCTTGTCGAGCCATTTTGTATATTCTATGATCAATTCATCGTTTCCGCTCTTTAGAATAGCCTGCTTAATCTTATTTGTTGAACTCAACAAGAGAGCTTTCGTTGCCATCTGAAAGTTGTACATTTCTTTCAACACCTCCGAATTCGTCTTGCTGATATCGATACAATAATTAAAGTAGCGCTGAAAGCGCGGCTGAAGAATGTCCCAGTACTTAGTTTTCTCTGCCTCGCTCATCGGTGGGAAGTAGCGATTCACAAAATCAAGCGACTTATTAAGCGCTAATAATAAATGAGCGTTTGCTTTTTCCACATCTCCTTTTTTCCAATATAATATTCCCAAATTTTCTTGAGTCCGTACCAAGTCAGGATGATTTTCGTCCAGCGTAACTTTACGAATGGTAAGTGCTTCGTTAAGTTTGATTTCTGACTCTGCAAATCTTTCTTGCATGCGCAGGAAGTTACCTTGATCATTTAGCACCTTGGCATAGTTGGGGCTTTGCGCACCAAACTTACTTTTATAAACTGCTGCAGACTGGTTAAAATATCCTTCCACCTTGTCAAGCTTGTTCATTTGAATATACAGTAAGGCTAAATTATTTAATACACCTGCATAATATGGATTGTTCGACCCCAATGCTTTCTCCAACTTCAAATAAATGGCCTCTGATTCGCTGTAATTTCCGGTTTGTTGATATACTAGGGCAAGGTTGGATTGAAACCCTACTTGGTTGCGAATATTTCTTTTGTCTAAGGCACCTAAGATGCTGATGGCATTCTTCAATTTTTCTACGGCTTGGTCATAACGACCGATTTTCGCAAACAGGATAGCTTGATTATTTAATGTAATCGCGTTCTCTTGACTCTTAGGCCCGAGCGTAGAATTAATAACTTGAATTGCTTCTTCAAATGTTTTTTCACTTTCGGAATATCGTCCCGTGTTCTGATACAATACTGCATAGTTATTAAGTGATGACGCCATTGCTTTGCTCTTTCTCCCTAGCGTTTCTTCCCGCTTTTCAAACGCGGCCTTGGTATACTTTTCAGCGTTTTCAAATCTTCCCATCGTTGCGTACACCAAACCTAAATCTGCAAGGACTTTGCTGTAGTTGATGTTGTCGGTAAGTGATTCTTGTTCATA
>JBBSCN010000043.1:0-20630 GCA_038250265.1 Cytophagales bacterium
GATAAATTCAAGGGTATCGTAGCGACCTATAATGTGATGAAAGATGGCTCTATAGTGATGATCAATATGAAGTCTTCGGTGATCGGTTCTATATTTTCGGGGATGAAAAATCAATTAGTGAGAATCAATTCGAAAACGGGAGATATTATTTGGGATCAGACTTACCGGGGTCTCGTAGAGAAAAAAGTAATAACTCGGGAACGATTGGTTACGCTTACTATTGAAGACGACAAAGTGTTTTTATACATGAATGGTATTCAGGTGTTTGATTATGCCACGGGCAAGCCGCAGTGGTCTGCCGTGTATGATGAATCTCCTTCTGAGGTAGTGAAGAACAAAAAGCCAGCAGGTGCAAAAGGGTTTGGTGCCTATGGCGTGGTAGCACAGCCTGTAGTTGTGGGCGATTATATTTATGTGCTTGATCTTGTCAATAGAAGAAATCAATTCTTAAAAAAATATGCCCTTAAAACCGGAAAATTAATATGGACTTCTGCCGAAATAAAAGATGCACGTGCCATACCGGGCCTTTATGTTGTAGGCGATAAAGTAGTTTTGCAAGTAGGCGGTCAGGTTGAGTTGCAATACTGGATGATAGTGAAAGGAACTTCGACAATAACGGGAACCGCTGCAACTGAACGGGTGGAGGTGGTTGAGTTTGAAAATGTGAAGCCCTACAACGTGCAATGTTTTAACGCAATTACTGGCGAGCAACTTTGGGAATCTGAAAAGATGAAAAAAGGGCTTACTAATATATTTCCTTCAGGCAATAATATAATGGTATGCTCGGGCAAAGCACTCTATTCAATGGACCTAAATACAGGTAAAGAAAATTATGAAAAGACATTGAAGGAAGATAATATTGGTGAGGCTGATTTAATTATTGATTACCACGATCAGGTAATTATTATCGGAGAGAAGGGAGTGAGCTCACGCAAGAAAGACGATGGTTCTCTTACCGCATCAAGCAAATTTAAACGCTCTACTCCGCTGTCTCATAACAATAAAATTATCTATGGCGACAGATCACTCGCACTTTATACCAAGAACAGCGACTATGCGGTTTACGATTTAACTACAATGAAATATAAAAGATTTGATGCCCGGAAAGGGGCAGAAGCCTTTCTTGCTGACGATGGCATGGCACTGTATGTCTTTGAGTCGGGCAGCATGATTAGAAAATCGAAAATGACGAAGCTGAGCACTAAATAATAAAGTAGCTCAAATTGAATCATAAAAATAATAGCCCTTTGGACGATCGCTTTCCAGAGGGCTTTTTAATACCTAAAAATTATCAATATGAAGTTATCTGCAATTTTTATTTTCGCGTTTCTCTGTAGTTCATTTCTTTATGCCCAAAAGAAGAAGAATGTTGTTGTGGGCGACCAATCCGCTATTAACTTTGAACAAGGGAAAAGCCTTTATGATAAGAGTAATTATACCCAGGCCATACCTTATTTTGAAAAAGCGGTAGGGGCAGAGAGCACCAATCAAGATGCCATATACTATTTAGGGCTTTGTTATCGCCATACATCGCAACCGCAAAAGGCAATAGAGCAATTGAAAAATTTAGAAAGAATCAATCCCAGCTACTGGGCTTGGTTTTATTATGAATTGGGTATCGCCTATGATGAGCTAAAGCAGTATGACAACGCTATTGTCTACTACGAAGCTTTTTTAAAGAAATTCCCTCACGATGCCTCACGCACTTTGTTAATTCACCAAGCACAATACAAAATTAATTATAATAAACACCAAGCTGAATTAGAGAAGATAAAGACGGCCATTAGTAAACCATCGAAGCTTTCCTCAAAAATCAATAGCAGCCATTCTGACTACATGCCAGCTTTAGATCCAACGGGGTCTAAACTTTATTTTACATCTGTTAGAAAAGGTGGGATAAAAGAAGATAGCGAAACAGCCAAAGAAGGCGATGAAGACATTTACTACATACAGAAAACAGCTAATGAGTGGAATTCACCTCAACTATTGCCAGAGCCTATTAATTCGGCAAGTAATGAGGGCGCTGCCTGTTTTTCTGCGGATGGTCAACTAATGGTTTACACTGCCTGTGGCAGAGGCGGAGGCGTTGGCAGTTGTGATCTTTACATCTCAGTATTAGAAGGAAATGAGTGGACAAAACCAGTTAATCTAGGCAATGTTGTAAACAGTACTGAATGGGATTCGCAACCCACTATCTCGTATGATGGCAACAAAATTATTTTCAGTTCCAAACGTCCTGGTGGTTACGGGTCTGAAGATTTATATGGGATAGAACGAAATAGTTTTGGCGAATGGGGGCCGCCCATGAACCTTGGGCCAGCAATAAACACGCCCTTTAGTGACATATCTCCTTTTTTAAGTCAAGACGGAAAAACATTATACTTCTCTTCGGAAGGACATCCGGGTTACGGAGGCCATGACTTATTTAAAACCGTGCTTGAAAATGGTAAGTGGACTGCACCAGTAAATCTTGGGAAGCCTTTAAATACGATTGGCAAGGACACCTATTTTACAATAGGGGGATCCGGTGAGATTGGGTATTTCGCATCGGATCGTGATGGAGACCAATTAGATTTATATGAAGTTGAAATACCCGAAGAGATGCGCCCAGCGCCTACTGTTGTTGTTGAGGGTATAGTTACCAATGCAAAGACAAAAGTTTTGGTGGGTGCTTATGTAATGGTGGAAGATGTAAACACGGGTGAGTTGATTGCCATCAATAAAAGTAACAGCGCCACAGGCAAATACTTGGTGGTGTTGCCAGCAGGCAAAACATATAGTGTATCAGCCAATAAAGAAGGGTTCTTTTTCCACTCTGAATTGTTTGATGTACCTGTTACGGCAAAGTTTCAAACCATTAAGAAAGACATTCAACTGAAGCCTATCGAGAAGGGTGCGAAGATTGTAATCAACAATATCTTTTTTGAAACAGGAAAAGCCACACTGTCGCCACAAAGCAATGTGGAGCTTGAGAAGGCAGTAGATTTATTAAAGACAAACCCGAGCATGACCATTGAAGTGGGCGGCCACACTGACAATGTTGGTGATGATGCGTATAACATGAAACTCTCTCACGACCGATCTAAATCTGTACGGGAGTATTTAGTGAAGGCAGGCATTGCGGGCGAGCGCATTCAAGCCAAAGGCTATGGCGAATCGAACCCAATAGCCACCAACGATACAGAAGATGGTCGCAAGGCAAATAGAAGAACTGAATTCGTGATTTTAGAATTTTAAATTAGAATACCAGCGTAAACTAATATTTACACTGGTATTTTTTAATTTGCCCCCACTTGAACAAACGGTGCCCAATAGTAGGGAGTGTTAAACCCATCAGATTTTATCAGCTTCAGTTTTGCCAATCTTAACGCTGTTGCTTTATCCTTGCCTGAAAGTAGTTCGGTATAGAATTCAATCATCAACTCAGACGTGCTGGCATCCGATACTTTCCATAACGAAGCGATCACATTCTTTGCTCCAGCAAAAAGAAATGCAGTGGCAAGTCCCCTTACACCTTCACCTTCTACTTTTTTTCCCAAGGCAGTTTCGCAAGCTGAAAGTGTTACCAATTGAGCGTTGAAATTAAGACCTAATATTTCGCCAGTGTATAAAACGCCATCTTCAACCGATTTGGCATTTTGTGTTAGCAATAATCCTGACAGTTCTGGATATTGACTATTCACAAAGCCATGTGTAGCAAGATGGATAAAATCAAATTTTTCTAACTCACCTTTCTTAATCAATTCTTCGCTTGCACCTTCTTCGACAAAGAATTTGCTCAACAAGCCTTTTTCGATATGTATCTGATTTATTTTCTCCACCTCGGTGCGTGTGCCGGGCAAGGGAGTAATATAATCTCCGTTAAGACTAAATGCGCGACTTGTTGTGTCAACCTTCTTCGAATATTTAACAAACCGCTCGCAACTCTTATTCACAAAATTGGTTTCTTTATCCTCAAACACCGGTGCCATCGCAATAAAAGAATACTTTTTGTTTGGCACATCTTTAATTACATTCAAAAGCAGCGCAGCAGAATAAGAATAGTGCATGTTATATTTTTCAATAAGGAATTGATCCTTTCCCAAGGATTCAAAAGGAAGGTAGTTCAATGACCCTTCCGGGATTACCACAATTTTATCGATTTTCTGTACGCCCAATTCCTTAATCGCGTCTTCCACCGGCATCCACAAAACATCGGTTAATGTCGCTGCAATTTGTTTGTAGGATAATTCGTTGAATTTAAGTTGATTGGCGTAGCCTTTTATAAGTTTTTCGATGTTGACATTATTGCTGATTCTCTTTAAGATCAAGCCATTGGAGTTGCCCACTAAAACGTATTTCGCAGAGTCAGTAATCGAATAAGACACCACAACAGTGTTAGGATCCAACCTGGTTTTGATGTCACGCCATGTTGGTAAAGCTCTTTTGTTGTTGATCGAACTTAGCTTAGGTGATAGCTCGTCCATTTTTGTTTGAATGGTGAGCTGTTCTTTTCTCAACTCAAACTCTTCCGTTTTCAGTTTGGTTATTAGAGACTGATTGTGTTCTGAGTAGGCAGATGCTAGTTGTTGGTTTAAGCTATTCATTCTTACTTCTACTTCTTTTTTTCGCGCCAGAATGGCGGTCGGTATTTTCGATAGCGATTTTGCTTTACTGAGTTGTATGTCATTGAATAATTCGTTGGCTTTACTTCGTTCCGAAAAATAGAATGCTTTTTCAATAAAGGTGGGATCCTTGGTTAGCTGATAAAGTTTATCTGCCAGTTGCATGCCTGCTTCCGTAAAAAATGAATTTAGTTTAGAAAGTTTTAAACGATCTGCAGGACTGCTGAATTGGTTTGCTGTTTTTTTGATGAGAATGTCAGCCGCATCAAGCTGTTGTATTCCTTTTAGTAGGCTTGCTTTATCATCTTTCAATCTGTATAAATCTGCCTTTGAAATAAAGGATGTTGCCAATTCATAATAATTAACGTAGTTCTGCTTATCAGGATTTGATTGGAGTGACATGTTTTCAAAATTGAATGTGTTCGCTATGATTGCTTTTTGAAAACACTCAGCTGCTTTAGCTAGGTTGTTCACTAATGAATAGGCCGCTCCGAGTTCATTATAAACTTTGGCTTTATTAAAGCTTTTGTTATCAGCATCAAATATAACGCGAGCCTTTTCAAGGCATTCAATTGCTTTTTTTGGTTCTTTCTTGATCAGAAAATTCCTTCCTATATCCGCGTATGTAATTCCCAATTCTTTTTTATTCGACTCCGGTGACTGTAAAAGAATAGTTGCTGATTGTTTTAGTAATTCAAGTGCTTCGTCTGATTGATTGGCAATTTCATAGCTGAGCCCCATACTGCCCATCTCCATTGCAACAGCGGAGTTGATAGAACCATAAACGGTTTCATAAATTACCTTTGCTTGTTGTTTGTATTTTAGCGCCAATGGAGTTTCGTCTAGTGCGTCATAGGCTTGGCCAATGGCATCATATAGTTCGGCATAGTATCCATTCTTAGGATAATTACTACTCTCTAGAATAGAGATGGCCTTAAAATTGAAGGTTAAGCTTTTGTCGCACTCGCCATCGTTATAGGCCACCACAGCCATGTGCTTATAGATCTCAGCTTCTTCAACACTATTTTTTCCAATTGCATTTCCTGCAAAGGTTAGCGCAAGGCCAACCACTTCATTTGATTTTTCTGTTAGCCCAAGACCATTCATGGTTTTGGCAATCTCTAAAAATAAATAGACAACACTCCCAAGATCTTTTGGTGGAGTTTTTTGATAGATGGTAAGTACTTCCTGATAATTAAACAAAGCAGTTTTCCAGTCGCCCATGCTTTTATTGGCATCACCAATATTGATCAGCGGCTGGCAATAGTTTTCAGCATCTTTTCCAAACACAGATTCGTAGATGTCTTTTGACAGGACATAATTTTCAATTGCCAATTGATATTTATGTTGAGTTTTATACGCATTGCCAATAGCATTATAAAACCTACCAAGGGTTTCACTTTTCTCTAATGTTCCAATCAACGTAAGCCCACGTTTTAAACTGTTCAGCGCTTTTTCAAACTCTTCTAGCTCGGTGTAGCTCATTCCGAGTGTATAATAACTTTCAGCAATATCTTGAGGCTGCACATCAGTATCTTTCTCGTTAATTGCGATTGCTCTAAGAAGATCATCTACTGCTTGCGGATAGTGAGAAAGTTGTTGATGAACAAGTGAACGATTTGTTAGTTCAAAAGCAGTCTCCTTTGAATTGGCTTTTCCAATACTGGCATAGAAATTTATAGATTGTGTGTATGCCTCAATTGCCTTCTCGGCTTGGTTTAAAACATTTAGATAAGTATAAGCTAAATTGTCTTGCAGCTTTGCATGAAGTTCGCGTTGATCGGTGTTTTGTTTTGGTATTGTGCCGATTGCTTCTAGGATAATCTTTTCTGATTGAACCCCTTCTGCCAGCTCGTCATACATAGTCGATAGTGCTTGCGTAGCGACAAAGTAGCGGTTAAAATTTTGTTCTTTTAGGTAGGCCCTTCTTGATTCCAAAAAAGACGCTATTGCTTTTTCGTTACTTCCCTTATCGAGCCAATCTTTACCATCTTGAAAGTATTGATCTCCTGTGGTTTGCTGACTTGCTGCTGGAAGTCTAAAAAGAAGAATGAAAGTAATGAGAATGATTTTCTTCATGCCGTTTCGAATTGCTATCTGCGCAAGATAGATAATTGAACTATTGAGCACCATCCGTACTGGTACGGATAATTTGTCTACAAGCCTTGAATGTTTGGAGCTAACGCGGTCGTCAAGGTTGACTTTGCATGATCGCGATTGATTATATGAAGGGTTTACTTTTCAAACAATTGTTTAGCAATTTGAATCGGATCTAGATTCCTAAAATCACTGATCACAAGGTCTGTGTCGCTCAACTCCTCATGCGTATGCGTAGTCGCCACACCCACCACTTTCGCCCCAGCGGCTTTGCCTGCTGCTACGCCTGATAAAGAATCTTCAAACACAATACAATTCTCCGGAGCAAAGCCGAGTGCTGCCGCACACTTTAAGTAAATTTCCGGATGTGGCTTGCCATGGGTTACAAATGAGTCGTCAAGAATTGTCGGGAAGTATTTTTCCAAATGGGTTTTGGCCATTACAAAATCTACATTGCTGCGGGGGGCAGAGGTGCCAATTGCCCGCTCGATTTTTTGTGCGTCCATTTTTTTGAGAAAGTCTTCCAATCCCGGCAAGGCCACAATATCATTTTTGTATAGCTCTCGAAATAAGCCTTCTTTCTCTTCTGCAAATTGATGGAGTTCTTCAGTGCCCAACTCTCTTTCAAAAAGATTGGTGATCCACTGCTTGTTGGTGCGGCCATAAATCCGGTTTCGTAGTTGATCTTCCGTTAAATGATAACCATATTTTTCACAAAATTGGTGCAAGGCAATTTTGTGAAATGGGTTGCTGTGGATGATCACACCATCCATGTCGAAAATAAAAGCAGGCGTCATTTAAATTTTGAATGTTAAATTTTAAAGTAAGTGATGATTCGCAAAAAGGTAAACACTGTCATTTTGAGCCTGTCGAAAAATGCTTATTTAAGTTCTAAATAGGCTTCGATAAACTCAGCCTGACAACCGTGCTAAAATTTTGAGCAACAAAAAAAAGTAAGTGTCACTGAATGATAAATCTTCGTGAGTATGTTTTGCCACGCCACGAAAACCGCGCAATATACAGTCCGGCTGGGAGTGGACTTACATTAATCGGATATTCTTGGTTGGCAGGTATAAAATAGCTTCCGGAAAGTGGCTGCCCCAACACATTATAAAATTGAGCCAACACATTTCGGTCGGTTTTTATTTTTAGAGAGGCGTTGCTGTTGAAGTTGTAGGGATTAGGGAAAATTGAAATTTCTGGCTCTTCGGGCAACAATTTTCCTTCGTCATTTTTTAAGATCATCACTCCTCCCAAGGTGTTGCCCAAAACAATGGCAGGCTTATTAGTATTGAACAGATTTGCAAAGGAAGGCCAAATGCGGCCTCCAAAATTAGACTGTTCGTAATTCTTGGTAAGGTCGTTGAACAAAATAGCCGAGGCACCTACGAGGCCAGAATTTTGCGATCTAAAATCACCGTAGATGGCAAGCCTTCCGCGCTGATCGCCTGTAATCAAATCACCCCGCCCATCAGCATCAAGGTCGACAATGGCCAACGCCAAATTTTGTCTGTCGGTGTTGCTGCCAATTCCAATATAGCTGTCGGTTACTAACGTGTACCTATTCGTGCCACCGCTACCTTGGTTTTTCCAAAATTCAATTCCCCCAATGTCATTGCCTAGCAACAGATCGTTCAACCCGTCTTGGTCGACATCCACCACTAGCCAATTTTCGGGTAGGCTCATGGCAAAGTTGGCTAGCTTCACAGTCGCGTCTGTCACTAGGAATTTATCAGCGGCAGAATTGGCAAGATAGCGGAGGGTGGTTGCCCCGTTAGTTTTGCTGGTGCTGCTGAAAACTAGATCTAAATTGCCATCGGCATTCAGATCAGCAAATTGAATTTTCAGGTTGTAAACGTTCAGCACCGAAAACGAAAAGAAATCTTCCGATATCAACTTAAAGGCCGCTGCTTGGCTGGTGCCGATATTTTCATATTGAAAAATCGTACTGACAGTTGCAGCATTCACATAGTTGGCAACAAACAAATCCTGATCACCATCACCATCGAAATCAAAAAAGGCGGGGACAGAGAAATCGCCAACATCAATCATCTGATCTTGCAAAAAATTATTTTTTACTAAGTTGAATTGCGGGAGTTGTTGTGTGCCGGTATTTTTAAAAAACAACAAAGATTTTTGAAAGTCGTTGATCAGTGAAACTCTGGCTCCAAGATTAGGTGAGATGACCAAATCTTTTAACCCGTCAAAGTCAACATCTTCTAAGTACGGTGTTGGGTAAAAGGGCAGAGCCAACGGATTACTGGAAGGGAAAGTTGTAAAGCCAGACATCAATGCATTGCCGGCTGTACCCTGATTGTTGAGCAAGTATAAATTGCTACATGATTCTTCTGAGAAAAAGAGGTCGCGCACGCCATCGTTATTAAAGTCAAGTGACAATAGGGCTTTTCCACCCGTGTGTTCGGTACGGCCTCCGCTTAAAAGTTGGGCGCACGTTCTGCCGCCTTGCACTGCGATTTTTCCGCACGTGCATTCTTCAAATTCTCCCCAAGTTTGCGTGATGCGTTGCAATTGCAGCGAGTCGCAGCGGCCTGTTTGTTCAACGCTTAAATTCTTGTGCCACTCTACGGTTCCTACTCCTACAAAGCGAACGTTTAAGATATCGAGATCGCCATCGCCATCAACATCATCAATGGCGGGGACATCGCTTTGATTTACTTTTAAGTTTACGTTGCTGCTAAAACCCTTTGTTAAAAGTGGAAAACCGGGGTTGAATGGCCGCCACGAAAGTCGCTGACCCGGTTTTGTGGTGTTCACAAAAACGACAATTCCGAAAGGGTCACTTGTAAATATGTCTTTCTTCCCATCGCAATTGAAATCCCGTAGTAGTACCCATTGATTTAACTCAGGTGGAAAAAGCGATTCGTAATCGGGCGCATACTGATATTGGTTGCCCTGATTCAAGTACGTGAGTATTTTGTTGGCCGTTCGGTCAAAGATGACTAAGTCTTCCTTGCTATCTGCGTTTAAATCCATGGTATTGATTTGCGCAGCATTGACGCCCCCCGCCCACGGCATGGAAAGACTTTTGCCATTTACCTCTACGGGAATGGATTGATCGATTGAATAGGTAAACTGTGCCTCCGCAAAAGTGGCCAAAAGTAGAAAAAGAGCGGAGACAAGAATTTGTTTAAGCATGATTATAAAACGATCATTCAGCGGTAGGTGTTATCTTCGCCACAAGGTAATTTGAATTTTTTAGCTTTAGGCATTAAAAACGATGGTCAGCATAGAATCTCTTTATCAACTCTTCCTAAAAAGTCCGAACGTTTCCACCGATACTCGAAAGATTGAGGCAGGCTCTATCTTTTTTGCGTTGAAGGGTCCGAGCTTTAACGCCAACGCTTTCGCGGAGGAGGCGCTGGCAAAGGGAGCAAGTTATGCCGTGATTGACGAACCTGCATATGACAAAAGTGAAAAAACGCTCTTAGTAAAAGATACGTTGGTGGCTTTGCAAGAATTGGCAAAGTACCACCGAAGCCAACTTTCGATACCAATTATTGGCCTTACGGGATCGAACGGAAAAACCACCAGCAAAGAGTTGTTGAATGCCGTGTTGAGCAAAAAATTTAGAACGTTGGCTACCAAAGGCAATCTGAATAACCACATTGGTGTGCCGCTTACAATCTTGGAAATAGACAAAACAATTGAAGTGGCAATTATTGAAATGGGTGCTAATCATCTAGGAGAAATTGCCTTGCTTAGTTCCATCGCCACCCCGACACATGGGTTCATTACAAATATAGGCAAGGCACACATTGGCACATTTGGTGGGTTTGAAAATATAATCCGCGGCAAGTCAGAATTGTACCAGCATTTAATCACTGCGGAAGGAATAGTGTTTATCAATTCACAGAATCCTATTTTGGCAAACATGGCCAAGCGATTTAAAAGTCCCAAATTCTATCCTGCCAAGGGAGATTACTATAGTTGCGAATTGGTAGAAGCCGATCCGTTTGTAAAAATCAAAGCTGAAAATGGAGCGGTTATCTCTACCCAAATTACGGGAGGCTACAATTTTGAAAATATGGCAGCAGCTCTTTGCATTGGCAAATATTTTGGCGTTGCAGAAACAGATGCCAACCAAGCTATTTCGGAATATGTGCCCGGTAATATGCGCTCACAAATTGTGAGGAAGGGAACGAATACTATTATTTTGGATGCTTACAATGCCAACCCAAGTTCGATGCAAGCGGCTATCGAGAATTTGGCGTCCATGAACGCGGAAAAAAAAGTGGCCATCGTGGGCGATATGTTTGAGTTGGAAGACGAAGCCGAGGGAGAGCATCGAAGTTTGGGCAATTTGTTGAAGGAGAAAAATTTTGAGGCGGTGTACCTGTGTGGTAAGTTGAGTCGATTTGCAAAAGAAGAATTTCCTTTGTCGAACTATTTTGAGAAAAAGGAGTTGTTGATTGAGGAGCTTAAAAAAAATCCAATTGAACAGGCAACAGTCTTGATAAAAGCTTCTCGCGGTATTGGGCTGGAAACGGTTTTGGAGTTTATTTAAAATTAGTTTAACTTAGTCAAAATGGAAACAGTAAATATTCACCAGGCAAAAATTGACCTACCTTCTCTCATAGAAAGAGTGTTGAAAGGAGAAAAAATTTTGATAGCTCGTGATGGAGAGCCGGTGGTGTCCTTGAATAAAATCGAAAAGAAAAAAGACGACAGGGTGGGTGGCAAATTTAAGGGTCAGATTTGGATTGCCCCAGATTTTGATGAACTACCTCCTGAGTTTGACGAATATGTTAAATGAAATACTTATTGGACACCCATATATTGCTTTGGTGGTATTTAGATCCTGCTAAAATAAAGACTGAAGTTTCTACTATTCTTGAAGATAAAGGCAACGAGATCTATATTAGCGATGTCGTTAGCTGGGAGATAATTATAAAAACTTCAATTGGTAAGTTAAGAATACCAGACGGCTTTTTTAAGGAGTCTGAAACAGACTTTGAAGTCCTTCCTATCAAAAGAAATCACATCTATAAAGTTTCAGAATTAGAGCCGATTCACAAAGATCCTTTTGACAGATTGCTCATCGCTCAGTCTATAGTTGAAAACATTCCGATTATTACCCGCGACCGACAAATTTTAAAGTACGAAATTAAAGCAATTGAAGGTTGATTTTTTTATGACCCTCGAACCCAACCTCAAATTTTTAAAAGCCCTCGCCAAAAACAATAACCGCGAGTGGTTTGAAAAGAACAAACCCAAGTACTTGGCAGTCAAGGGCAATTTTGACGATTTTCTTGAGGCGTTTCATGGTGAATTGATCAAGTTTGACGAAAGTCTTGCGGGGCTTAACCCACGCAAAATGGGCTTCCGAATTTATCGGGATGTGCGCTTTAGTAAGGACAAAAGTCCCTACAAAAAAAATATGGGTGCAGGGTTTTCGCCCAAAGGAAAAATGGAACAAGAGCCCGGCTTTTATATTCACATCCAGCCAAATAATCAGAGTTTTATTGCTGGTGGATTTTATATGCCCGATGCTGAAAAGCTTGCTAAAATCAGACAGGAGATCGACTATAACTCCCACTTTGATAAAATAGTGGCCGACAAGAAATTCAAAAAGGCTTTTCCAAAAGGGTTGGATGATTTTGATAAACTAAAAACGGCTCCCAAGGGCTATCCGAAAGACCATCCTAAGTTAGAGTGGCTGAAGCATAAGAGTTTCGTTGTTTCTCATCCCTTTACTGACAAGGAGGTTCTTGCTGCAAAGTTTGTTAAGCAAGTGGCAGCAGTTTGCAAAACGCTAAAACCGCTGAATGATTTTTTGGTAGCAGCTGTTGCCTAGGCGGAAGGCTTGGTGCTGGCATCGGCCCGGGATAGTAGCGAAAAGCCCGAAGTGCATAGCATCGCGCGCGGCCGGACTTGAAGCGGATAGCCAGCACGGCCGCCAAAATTTTTTTGTTCGGGTGTCCAAATTTTTCAAATCTCTAAATCATCCCATTTTCAAATTAAATTGGTTTTCTTTGCAGTCCGTTTCAGGGCAATTATGCAGGATTTAAGAGTAACGATCATTCAATCAGACCTTCATTGGGAAGATATTGGGGCCAATTTGGCCTCTTTCGAGGAAAAAATTTGGCGAATTGGCCAATCTACTGATGTAATTGTATTGCCCGAAATGTTTACCACAGGCTTTACCATGAAAGCCAACAAATTGGCCGAGCACATGAATATGCGCACTTTTAGATGGATGCGCCAGATGGCCGACCAAACAGGAGCCTTGATTTTGGGAAGCTTTATTGCCAACGTACACGATCGCTTTTACAACCGATTGTTGTGGATGGAGCCGGGGGGGAATTTTAAGACCTATGATAAAAGGCACCTCTTTCGGATGGCCGAGGAGCAACAAGTTTATGCACAAGGAGAGAGCTTATTAATTGGTCATTGGAAGGGTTGGAGAATCTGCCCGTTGATCTGTTATGACTTGCGTTTTCCCGTTTGGAGCCGCAATAGGTGGAACCCTTCGTTGAAAAAATTATCTTACGATTTGCTGATTTATGTGGCGAACTGGCCGATGGTGCGTTCGAATGCGTGGGAAGCGCTGTTGCCTGCTCGTGCTATTGAAAACCTGAGTTATGCGGTGGGTGTAAATCGAGTGGGTATTGATGGCAACGGTATTGAATATAATGGTCAGTCATCTATCATTGGCCCCAAAGGTGATTCGATCTTTAAAGTGGAAGGCATCGAATCAATCAAAACTATAGAACTAAGTAGCAACGCCTTGCAAGCGTACCGCGATCGTTTCCCGGCTTATTTGGATGCCGATGATTTTTCTATCGAAGCAGAAGCTTTTGAAGAGAGAGATTCATTACATGGCCTTAGTTGATTTGAAAATGTACCAATTTGAAAATTTGAAAATAAATTTTCGGGTCAATAAGGTTTCCACCCATATTCAAATCAGTTACTATTCAAGCCTGGCTGCGGTAAACAGGTTTTCAAATTGAATTTATGACTAAAAAGATTACTCGTGCTTTAATCTCTGTTTATTACAAAGATCATCTTGAGCCAATCCTTCATTTTCTGGCTAAACAAGATGTTGAATTTGTCTCAACCGGAGGCACACAAGAGTTTATTGAAAAGCTCGGTTATAAGGTTACTCCGGTTGAACAGCTTACGGGCTATCCTTCCATTTTTGGCGGAAGGGTAAAAACGTTACACCCGGCAGTGTTTGGCGGAATTCTTTTTCGAAGAGAAGAGGTAGGTGATGTAAAACAGGCAGCTGAGTTCAACATTGGCCCACTCGATTTAGTGATTGTTGATTTGTACCCGTTTGAAGAAACAGTTGGCAAAGGTGGATCGGAAGAAGATATTATAGAGAAGATTGATATTGGAGGTATTTCATTGATCCGTGCAGCGGCAAAAAATTTCAATGATGTGCTGATTGTTTCTTCCAGGAGTCAATATGGCGATTTGCTCAATTTGCTGGAATCAACAAACGGAGCTACTGAGCTTTCGGATAGAAAGAAATTTGCTGCCAAAGCCTTTGATGTTACCTCTCATTATGACTCAGCTATCTTTAATTATTTTAATCAAGAGCAGCAACTTCCCAGTTTCAAAAGCAGTTTGCAAGGTGGACAGGTTTTAAGATATGGGGAGAACCCTCACCAAAAGGGAGTTTATTATGGTGACCTGGAATCGCTTTTTGAAAAGTTGAATGGCAAAGAGCTATCGTACAACAATTTGGTAGATGTAGATGCTGCAGTCAATTTGGTGCAAGAGTTTGATGGTGAAAGGGCGTTCGTGATCATCAAGCACACAAATGCCTGCGGAGCGGCTACGGGCGAGTCTGTAAAAGAAGCTTACCTAAAAGCTTTCGAGGCGGACACTACTTCTGCGTTCGGTGGAGTGTTGGCCACTAATCAAACCATCGATCTGGCAGCAGCCGAGGAAATCAACAAACTATTTTTTGAAATCCTGATCGCGCCAAGCTATGATGCCAATGCGCTGGAGTTACTACGGTCTAAGAAAAACCGCATTTTGTTAAAGCAGAACCTAAGACTGGACAACAAAAAACAGTTTAAGAATTTATTGAATGGGGTCATTGAACAGGATGTAGACTTTAAGACGGACGCAAAAGAAGATTTGAAGATGGTAACCAAGGTGGCTGTAACCGCACAAGAAGTGGCCGCACTTTTATTTGCCAGTAAAATTTGTAAACATACTAAGTCGAACACGATCATTTTTGCGGTAGATGGTCAACTGATTTCCAGTGGAGTTGGGCAAACGAGTCGCGTGGATGCATTAAAACAAGCCATTGAGAAGGCTGCTTCTTTTGGGCTAAGCTTGAAAGGTGCCGTGATGGCATCGGACGCATTTTTCCCTTTTCCAGATTGTGTAGAGATTGCGCACCAAAACGGTGTTAAAGCGGTCATTCAGCCGGGAGGTTCCATCAAGGATCTGGAATCAATCAACTTTTGCGACCAGCACGGTATGGCAATGGTGTTTACAGGATTCCGACATTTCAAACACTAATAGAGGAGGCATGTGACTTTTTTGGAGAGATAGCTAAAAAAATCACCGGATTATTTCAGTAATTTTGTGCTTTCAAAAAATACACTTTTTAGCAGTAGACCATAAATGGGATTTTTCGACTTTTTTACCCAAGACATCGCGATCGACTTGGGCACAGCCAATACGCTGATTATTCACAAAGACAAAGTAGTGGTAGATGAGCCGAGCATCATCGCCATTGACAAAACCACCAACAAAGTGTTGGCCATTGGGCGCGAAGCCATGCAAATGCATGAGAAGACCCACGATAACATAAAGACGATTCGACCTCTCAAAGAAGGTGTGATAGCCGATTTCCATGCTGCTGAGATGATGATTCGCGGTATGATTAAGTTAATCGATACGGGACGTAAACTCTTTCCGCCTTCTCTTCGAATGGTAATTTGTATCCCCTCAGCGATCACCGAAGTGGAGAAGCGTGCCGTGCGAGATTCTGCCGAGCACGCCAATGCAAAGGAAGTTTATATGATCCATGAACCTATTGCTGCAGCCATTGGTATTGGTATTGACATTGAGCAGCCGATTGGTAACATGATTGTAGATATCGGTGGAGGAACTACGGACATCGCTGTAATTGCCTTGTCGGGAATTGTGTGCGATCAGTCGATTCGGATTGCGGGAGACACTTTCAATCGTGACATTTTGGACTACATGCGCAGGCAACATAATCTGTTAATTGGCGAGCGTTCGGCTGAGCGTATAAAAATTGAAGTTGGTTCTGCATTGACTGAACTCGATGATGGTCCGGATGATTATGAAATCAGAGGCCGTGATTTAATGACGGGGATTCCTAAAACGATCAAGATATCGTATTCTGAAGTTGCCTTTGCATTGGACAAATCTATTTCAAAATTGGAAGAAGCTGTATTGAAAGCGCTGGAGCTTTCCCCTCCGGAGCTTTCAGCAGACATTTACGAGCAAGGAATTTATTTGACCGGAGGAGGTGCAATGTTACGAGGACTGGATAAACGCCTTTCGCTAAAGACCAAGTTGCCAATCCACGTAGCTGATGATCCCTTGCGTGCAGTGGTAAGAGGTACGGGAGCTGCGCTGAAGAACTTAAACCATTACCGAAAAGTGCTGATGACCTAGTGAATGGAACGGCTGCTCAAATTTCTCTACGAGTATAGGGCTTTTTTCACTTTTCTGTCGTTAGAGTTGTTTTGTGTTTGGATGGTAATTGAAAATAACCAATACCAAAGTACCACCTACTTCAATACTTCTAATTCCATCGCGGCCAGTATTATCAGTACGTCTCAAAATATTCGGGAGTACTTTTCTTTGACAGACATTAATAATGATTTGGCCGTTGAGAACAGTGTTCTGAAAAAGAAATTGGATCAACGAAACCAGCTACTGTATTCTATCGAGTTGAATAATCTCAAGGACGCTGCGATCATCAATCGTTTTGACTACGTTAGTGCCAAAGTAATCAACAACTCAACTCAATACTACAAAAACTTTGTTACCATCAATCGGGGAACTAACCACGGTATCCAGGCAGGGATGGCAGCCATCAGTCCGCGGGGAGCCGTTGGAAAGGTCAAGTCGGTATCTCGCAATTATGCGGTGCTTATTTCGTTACTTAATATTGACGACCAAGTCTCCAGCCAGATCAAAAGAACTGGGCATTTTGGCACGGTGCAGTGGGATGGAGGTGACCCGCTTTCAATCGACTTAAAATTTATTCCGCGTCACGTCAAACTGCAGGTGGGGGATACCATTATCACGTCTGGTTATAATGCCGTGTTTCCCGAAGGCATTCTGATCGGCACTATAAAAGAATTTAGGCTGAATGAGGAGGCACAGTTTCATACTATCAAAGTGAAACTGTCGCAAGATTTTGGAAAACTTTCATTCGTAGAAATTGTCAAGAGTAATTTGAGACAAGAGCAGGATTCGTTAGAGCAAAAAACAATTGGAGAGCCAAAATGATGCGCAATAGTATTTTGCAGGTTGTTTTATTTTTCGTGTACATACTTGTGCAAGTTCTGCTCTTGAAAAATTTGGTATTGTTTAACACAGCCTTTTGTTTTTTGTACGTAGCCTTTATACTTCTTCTTCCGGTAGAAATGAACAACATGCTGTTAATGCTGATCGGATTTCTCTTTGGGTTTACGATCGATATTTTTTACAACAGTTTAGGTCTTCATGCAATGACATTGGTATTGGTCGCTTACTTGAGAAACTATTGGCTGGCAACCATTACACCCCAAGGTGGGTATGATGTTGGCACGCCACCGACATTGGCTGCAAATGGACTTCAGTGGTTTTTGGTGTACAGCTTTCCGCTAGTTTTTGTACATCATTTCGTTTTGTTTTTTGGTGAAGCGGCCAGTTTCAGTCGGTTTTGGTTTACTATGTTGAAAGTAATTACCAGCTTATTATTTTCAGCTACTGTGATGCTCTTGTTGCAATATCTCTCTCTTGACCGTACAAGACGATGAATGAAGGCAGGCGTGAAATAGTGCAGTTTGTTTTTGTCCTTGTCGGATTGATTTTTCTGGTCAAGCTTTTTTTTATTCAAGTACTCGACAACAAGTATGCTGAATTGGCAGATAGCAACGCAATTCTTCGTCAGATCGAATATCCGTTTCGCGGTTTGATTACTGACCGGCACGGGAAACTGATCGTCTACAATACCCCTGAGTATGACTTGACGGCCATAGTAAAAGATATCAAGGATTTTGATTCTGTAAAATTTTGTTCGGTTTTTAATTTATCGCGCCAAGAGCTTCGAGCTAAATTCAAAGAGATGAAAAGACGGAAGGAGTACTCCTCTGTCAAGCCGACACTTTTTATCGATCAACTTTCCAACGAAGACTTTGCAAAGGTGCAAGATCGATTGGATGAATTTTCTGGGTTTTACATTGAAGCGCGAACCACACGGGCCTACACCACCAATGCCCTTGCAAACGCGTTGGGCTACGTAAGCGAACTTAGCAAAGGGCAGTTGGAAAGAGATGATAAGGGCTTTTACAGGCAAGGCGATTACATTGGTCAAAGTGGGATTGAGTCGTTTTACGAAGAACAATTAAGAGGTAAGCGAGGTGTTCGCTTTAAATTGAGAAATGTAAAAGGCATCGAAAAAGGTTCTTTTAAAGAGGGCGCTTATGATACACTTTCAATACCGGGTCAAGATTTGGTTACGGGTCTGGATTTAGAACTGCAACAATATGGTGAGCTGTTGATGAAAGGTAAGTCGGGAAGCATTGCGGCCATTGAACCAGCCACTGGAGAGGTTTTAGCATTAGTTTCTGGGCCTTCTTATAATCCAAGCCTTTTGACAGGAAGAAGTTATAGTTCTAACTTTTCGTTGATCAGTAACGACACACTGAAGCCTCTCTTCAATCGCCCCTTAATGGCTCAATATCGTCCGGGCTCAATTTTTAAAATTGCGCAAGCGATGACAGCCCTGCAAGAAGGTGTGATTACACCCGACACGCGCATACGTTGTGATAAGACTTTGATTGGATGCCACCCGGGTCACGACAATCAAGATTTAAGAGGAGCAATTGCCAATTCTTGCAATCCCTATTTTTTAGGGGTGCTACGCAGAATGTTGAATAAAGGTGTTTCTAATTCGCCCTTTGAAGATACGCGAATTGGGCTAGCAGAGTGGAACAAGCACATCAATAGCTTTGGGTTCGGAAGTCAGTTGGGGATTGATTTGCCAAATGAAAAAGGAGGTCTCGTTCCTACTCCATCTTATTATGATCGTGCCTATCAAAATCGCCCATGGAAGTTCTCGAATATTTATTCCATTGCGATTGGTGAAGGTGAGAATTTGGTGGTGCCGATACAGATGGCCAATTTTGCGGCCATTATTGCCAATAGAGGGTTCTATCATATTCCACACTTGGTAAAAGGGATTGGCAAAGAAGGCAAGCCATTGCCAAAATATGGCGAGCGTCATTATACTACTATCGATTCATCCTATTTTAAAATTGCTGTGGACGCCATGCAGCAGGTGGTAGAAGCTGGCACCGGGCAATATCGCGCAAGGTTGGTAGATGTAATTGTGTGTGGAAAAACAGGGACGGTTCAAAATGATCCGTTGCCTGCGCATTCTGTTTTCATCGCTTTTGCTCCACGCGATAATCCTAAAATTGCCATCTCAGTTTATGTGGAAGATGCCGGTCAAGGCGCTCGTGCGGCCGCTGCCATTGCCAGTTTGATGATAGAAAAATACCTCTATGGAAAAACCAAGCGGCAGTTTATTGAAGACTACGTGTTGGCTGGAAAATTCTTAGACTAATAGAAAATTGAAAAGAGACGATGACTTATCGGTGAGGTTAGATTGGACAGCGATCTTGTTGTTCATGGCGCTCGTTACGCTGGGCTGGCTGAATATTTTTGCTGCGATCTATGATGAAACAGCTAAGCAATCGATTTGGGATTTGTCCTTGAGTTCAGGCAGGCAGTTGATGTTCATCGCGGCCTCGTTGGTAATTGTTGTCGCCATCAATATTATTGACATGCGTTTCTATGAGACGTTTGCGTATCTTTTTTTTGGATTGATTTTGGTATCTCTTTTTCTGGTTCCTTTTATTGGCAAGGAAGTAGGCGGAAACAAAGCTTGGATTGGGATCGGATCATTTGGTGTGCAGCCTTCTGAGTTTGCAAAGTTCATTACTGCGTTAGCGGTTGCAAAATACATTGGATCGGTTGGTTTTCGTATGGATAACCTACGCAATCAAGCCACTCTGTTTGCCATCATTGGCATCCCCATCATATTGATACAACTTCAAAAAGATACAGGAACAGCGCTGGTGTTTACTTCTTTTATTCTGGTTTTCTATCGGGAAGGCATGTCACCTTTTTTGTTGATTGTCGGAATTTGTGCTGCTGCCATTTTTATCCTTACGCTTTTAGTTCCCAACCAACTGTATCTTCACGGGGCGATTTTACTTATACTGGTAGTGTTAATCGTTCTAGGGAAAAAGAAAATTAGGCGTATTGTTATTTTGGTGATTGGGACGCTTATCATTAGCGGGGTGATCGAAAGCGTTGACTATGTGGTGAACAATGTGTTGAAACCCCACCAGCAGAATCGTGTAAAGGTGCTTGTTAATCCAGATATTGATCCATTGGGTGTAGGCTGGAACGTAACGCAGTCCAAGATTGCTATTGGCAGCGGGGGGTTCATTGGCAAGGGTTTTTTGAAGGGCACGCAAACGAAGTTTGATTTTGTTCCAAAGCAGAGCACAGATTTCATTTTTTGTACCATTGGCGAAGAGTTTGGTTGGCTAGGTAGTTTGGTGGTTATTTCACTTTTTGTTGCCTTGCTCTTGCGGGTTGTTTTTATCGCGGAAAGGCAAAAAAATCGGTTTGCCAGAACATATGGTTACAGTGTAGCGTGCATTTTGTTTTTTCATTTTGCTATCAATA
>JBBSCN010000044.1:0-20406 GCA_038250265.1 Cytophagales bacterium
ACAGGTATCAGTGGCGGCATTGCCGCCAAAGAACTGACCGAAAAAGGTTTGAAAACATTGGTGCTGGAGCGTGGCCGCGATGTAAAACATCAAGAATACCCGACCGCCACCAAAGATCCGTGGGAATTGCCCAATGCGAATAAGCCAACACAAGAAGATTTAAGGAAGCAAGGCGTGCAAGCCAGAACGGGGTACACCGTTAATCAAGATACCAAGCACTGGTTCGTCAATGACTTGGAACATCCCTATACCGAAAAAGAGGGAAGCCGTTTTGATTGGATGCGCGGCTATCATGTGGGAGGCCGGTCCATTATGTGGGGTCGGCAAAGCTATCGCTTAAGTCCGATGGATTTTGAAGCGAACGCAAAAGATGGTATCGCGGTCGATTGGCCCGTGCGCTATGCCGAAATTGAGCCTTGGTACGATTACATTGAACAATATGTCGGTGTAAGCGGACAAGCCGAAGGGTTGGCACAATTGCCAGATGGGAAATTTCTTCCACCCATGGAGATGAATTGTGTGGAGCTGGAATTGAAGAAAGCAGTGAAAGATAAATTTGGTCGCGCTTTTACCATTGGCAGAACTGCCCATGCTACTGCACCGCTGGCGCACTCACCCTGGAGAGGCATGTGCCAGTTCAGAAATTTGTGTTCACGGGGTTGCCCATACGGGGGATACTATAGCAGCAACGCGGGCGGTTTAATTTCGGCAGAGAAAACGGGAAACATGACGTTGCGCCCCAATTCTGTAGTGTATGAACTGATCTATGACGAGCAAAAAGAAAAAGCCACTGGCGTGAAAGTGATCGATGGCGTAACAGGCGAACAAACGGAATTTTATGCGAAAGTAATTTTCTTGTGCGCCTCCACTATGGGCTCTGCGTTCATTATGCTCAATTCAATTTCAAACCGTTTCCCCAACGGATTTGGTAATGATAGCGGTGAACTTGGCCACAACATTATGGATCATCAACTAGGTGTAGGTGCCGGTGGTGAAGTAGAAGGCTTTGAAGATCAATATTACTTTGGACGCAGGGCAAACGGATTTTATATCCCGCGCTTCCGCAACTTGGGTAAAGAAAAACGCGATTACTTACGCGGCTTTGGTTATCAAGGTGGAGGCAGCAGACAAGGTTGGGGAAGTCTAGTGGCCGAAATGGCGATTGGTGAAGACCTAAAGAAGATGGCGTCCACTCCAGGCAAATGGACGGTAGGTATGATGGGCTTTGGTGAGATCTTGCCTAATCACGAAAACTTTGTGGTGATCAATAAAAATAAGAAAGATATTCACGGTCTACCCACGCTAACGTTTGATACCAATTTGAAAGAAAACGAATTTAAAATGCGCGTGGATATGAAAAACGATGCGGTAGAAATGTTGGAAGCAGCAGGCGTAAAAAATATTTACTCGTATGATAATATAACTGGTATCGGTTTAGGTATTCACGAAATGGGCACGGCACGCATGGGCAAAGACCCGAAAACTTCGGTGCTCAACAAATGGAACCAAGTGCACGCCAGTAAAAATGTTTTTGTAACCGATGGCTCGTTCATGACTTCCGCAGGGTGTCAAAACCCATCGCTCACGTACATGGCCTTCACGGCACGTGCTGTTGACTATGCTGTGAGCGAATTGAAAAAAGGAAACTTGTAATCATTAACTATAGGTTAAATAAAGAAGACATGAACCAATTAATCGATAGAAGAGAAGCATTGCGTAAGACAGCGCTACTCATGGGTGCTGCCGTTTCGGCCACTGCCATCGCGGGTATTATGAATGGCTGCAAAGCCACACCCGACTTAAATTACAAGCCTGTTTTTTTTAATGAAGATCAGGCGAGGATTATAAGCGAGTTAGCGGAAATTATACTTCCTAAATCAGACACCCCCGGAGCAAAAGAAGTAGGCGTGCCGAACTTTATTGACACGATAGTGAATGAAAACTATGAGAAAGAAGACCAAGAACGTTTCATAGCAGGATTGACTGCCTTTGAGGAAGATGCCAAGAAAACTTATGGTGATGGTTTCATTTATTGCAAACCCGAAGATCAAATAGCTTTAGTTAAGAAATCGTTAGGGGCAGCTATCCAAGAGAAAAAAGAAAACACGGCCACTAAAAAGCCATTTATTTTAATGGCCAAAGAACTCACTATGTTGGGCTACTTCACCTCCGAGCCTGGCGCCACCAAAGTTTTACAATACGAAGCCGTGCCAACTAAGTATAACGGATGCATTCCGCTGAATGAAGCGGGTAATGGAAAGACCTGGGCAACGTAATTATTTAACGTTCTTCAGAGTTGAGAAAAGCTTCGCAAATAATTATGTGGAGCTTTTTATTTTGATTCTTTTTCACTGAAAATAGACTAAATGAAATTTGCTAGTCTTATTTTTGTCCTCCATTTTTATTGATTGTTCATGGAAAAGAATATTTTACTCATTGCGAGCGAGCTAAACCTTAAGTCAACACAAGTAGAAGTAGTGGTAAACCTTTTGGCCGAAGGTGCAACCATTCCTTTTATGTCTCGCTACCGAAAAGAGGCAACGGGCAGTTTAGATGAAGTACAATTGGCTGCCATTCGTGATCGCCATGAGCAATTGGTGGAGTTGGATAAACGAAAGGAAGCAATTCTTAAATCTATGGAGAAGCAAGAAAAACTAACACCCGCATTGGCGAAAGCAATTGAAGAAGCAACCAAGCTAACCGAACTAGAAGATATTTACTTACCCTACAAACCTAAAAGGAAAACGAGGGCTAGTGTTGCAAGGGAAAGAGGTCTTGCGCCATTGGCACAAACTATTTTTGAACAGAATAAAATAGATTTGGAGGCAAACGCAGCAACTTTTATTAATACTGAATTAGGTGTAGCCACTGGCCAAGAAGCATTGGATGGCGCGCGCGATATTATCGCAGAGTGGGTAAGCGAAAACCAAGAAGCCAGAAAAAATGTACGTGAGCTTTTTTGGCAAGACGGACAAATTCACTCTACCGTTGTGAAATCAAAAACGGAAAACGAAGAAGCTCAAAAATTTAAAGACTACTTTGATTGGAAAGAACCAATCAAGAAAACTCCCTCCCACCGTTTACTTGCCATGCGCAGAGCCGAGAAAGAAGGATTTATAATGTTAGATATTGCGCCTACTGAAGAACTGGCCATTCAAACATTGGAGAAGCAATTTGTGAAATCATCTTCTGCTTCTGCGGAACAAGTAACATTGGCTATTAAAGATTGCTACAAGCGTCTTTTAAAACCAACGATTGAAAGTGAAGTGCGTTTAGAAACCAAATTGCAAGCGGATGCAGAGGCAATCAAAGTCTTTGCCGCTAACCTCAAAAAGTTATTGTTGTCTTCCCCGCTGGGACAAAAGAAAGTGTTGGCACTGGATCCTGGTTTCAGAAGTGGTATTAAAACAGTTTGCTTGGGTGCGCAAGGTGAATTACTTTTCGATACCGTTATTTATCCATTAGAGCCACAACGCGAGACAACAAAATCAGCAACCATCATTCTTGGGCTTTGCGATCGTTTTAAAGTTGAAGCAATTGCCATCGGCAATGGCACGGCCGGTCGCGAGACAGAGGCGTTTGTAAAGGCAATAGGGTTACCAAAAGAGATCATCATTGTAATGGTGAACGAAAGCGGGGCTTCTGTTTATTCTGCCTCCGATGTAGCACGTGAAGAATTTCCCAATCACGATGTAACGGTGCGGGGTGCAGTTTCCATTGGGAGACGATTGACCGATCCGCTGGCGGAGTTGGTGAAAATCGATCCGAAGTCCATTGGTGTCGGGCAATATCAGCACGATGTAGATCAAACAAAACTAAAAGCAGGATTGGATGATGTAGTGATGAGCTGTGTAAATTCAGTGGGTGTAGAAGTGAATACGGCCAGCAAAGAGTTACTTTCGTATGTCTCAGGGCTTGGACCGCAGTTGGCAAACGGAATTGTAGAATATAGAAATCAACATGGCCCATTCAAAGGTAGAGATGAATTGCAAAAAGTGCCTCGCTTAGGCGAAAAAGCATTTGAGCAATGTGCCGGATTCTTACGTATTAGTGATGCCACAAATCCATTGGATATGAGTGCCGTTCATCCCGAGCGGTATGCACTAGTGGAGAATTTTGCAAAAGACTTAGGCTGTACGTTGAAAGAACTAATGACAAGCACTGAATTACGAAAGAAGCTCGACTTGAAAAAATATGTGAGCGATGGGGTAGGCTTGCCCACGTTGTCAGATATTATTGCTGAGCTTGAGAAACCCGGTCGTGATCCGCGCGAAAAATTTGAAGTGTTTAGCTTTGAAGAAGGCGTGCATGAAATTAAAGACTTAAAAGTAGGAATGGTGCTGCCCGGTATTGTAACCAACGTAACCAACTTCGGTGCTTTTGTAGATGTGGGCGTTCACCAAGATGGACTTGTTCATATCAGTCATTTGTCAGATCGCTTTGTTAAAGATGCTAACCAAGCAGTAGCAGTTCAGCAAAAGGTAAAGGTAACAGTAGTGGAAGTAGATATTCCGCGAAAGCGAATCGCATTGTCAATGAAGACCGATCCGTTTGGTGGGGGCGTAGTCAAGGAAGCAGAAATAGTTAAAAAGAAAATTGATTCAAGGCCTCCACCGAGAGTTTTAACCAAACCAATTAGCGTTGAAAAGGTGGAGGAAACGATGGAGCAGAAGATGGCAGCGCTGATGAATAAGTTTAAAAAGTAAGGTTGGCATTTTACCGTACCTTCGTCCCTCCATGTCACTACAAATAGCATCTTTAAATTCGGGCAGCAATGGCAACTGCTATTACATTGGAAATGAAAACGAGGCGGTGCTTATTGATGCGGGTATTTCGTGCAGAGAAACGGAACGGAGGATGAATCGTCTAGAACTTTCAATAAAGAAAGTGAAAGCCATTTTCATCACGCACGAACATTCTGACCATATTAACGGCCTGACCAAGTTAGTGAAGAAGCATAAGATTCCTGTTTACATAACAGCGGCAACACGAAAGTGTCCAAGTTTGGATTGGAGCGAGCAAGTGGCTGTCAATTTTCAAGCTTACCAACCTATTTTAATAGGAGGTTTAGTTGTTACGGCTGTTCCTAAATTCCATGATGCAAACGATCCACACAGTTTTATCATTTCCTGCAGGGGAATAAATGTTGGCGTGTTTACTGATTCAGGTCGCATTTGTGAAAACTTAATCAGGAATTTCAGAAACTGCCATGCCGCGTTTTTGGAATCAAACTACGATGCAGAGATGTTGGAAAACGGTGGCTACCCGTTGATTTTAAAAAATAGAATTAGGGGAGGTGTGGGGCATCTATCGAATGCTGAGGCGCTACAACTTTTTTTGGAGCATCGGCCGGCTTTTATGTCTCATTTGTTTTTGTCTCACTTGTCTAGGAACAATAACACACCCGAAATTGCACATCAATTATTTCACGAAGTATCCGGTGGAACTCAGATCATAGTGGCATCGCGCAATAGCGAGTCGCCAGTTTTTAGAATAGGAGGGCAACCTGTGTCCAACAATGTTATTTTTGGTAAAAAAAGATCGGTCAATCAATTGGCATTATTTGAATAGGGATTTCAAACTAGAACCATTCTCCCAAGCCCACATAAATATTGAAAGAGCCTGAGGCAAATCCAAAGTCGATTGCCAAATTCGTATCAGATCGTTTGTTGAATTTAATTCTGGCACCAAAGCCTGCCGCTGGATTTAGGTAATCAAACTTATTAGTGGTAGGTCCAATTAGCATTTGAATATTTAGAAAACCGACTCCACCAAACAGTCCATTTCGGGAAATATCAAAGCGATATTCGGCTTCCGCGAAAGCGACCGAGTGCATGACCGCGTCCGGATCGATTATTCAAATCTAATTGCGTGCCTGGCAAATTGAAATAGGGAACTTTTCCAAAGGAGCCCCAGTAAAAGGAAGAAAGGGCAATGATTTTTCTTTTAGGATCTTTGAGCCGATAGTATCTTCTCCAATCCAGAAATAGCGATGTTCATAAATCTTCGTTACCCAGCCAAGAGGGGTTTATTCTTAGTACCGATAATACAAATAGACCATCTGCTGGATTGATTGAATTTTTTCTGTCGTCATGCAATAGGTTAAAGGTAATGCCAGTAGCATAGTAGGAAGGCTGTGTTCCAATGCCGTATTTTTTGAATTCTCTAGGAAGCACAGGTATCTCATCTACTCCCACACTAAAATTCCTGTCGTATGCGAGACCGAATCCACCAAATAGGTCTTTATATACTTTACGATTAGCACTCGCATTGAGTCTAAGGTTGTTGTAGTTCAATCTAAGCTAGTCAGAGTCTTTGGTGCCATCACCTAGGCCATAAGAGAATTCTGTTAGTTTTCTGATTCTGAACTCACCTGGAATATTCCAGATATTTTTAGATGTAAACAAATTGTATTTTAGACCAAATCCAAAATTTTCGGATAAGTCGGTGTACGGGAGAAAAAATACACTCGAAAAATTAGTCTTTTCCTCATTGCCAATAACGAATGCCGCATTGACAGAAGAAACAAAAATTCGCTTTCCTCCAGACGAGGTAGTAGTTGGGATAATCGAAAAAGATATTTTTTTCGCTTCGGCAGTTTTTGGCTTTGTAGAAATATGAAAAGCCTTTAGCAATACATCAATTAAATCTATTTGGTTGGGGGTGCTGGTGTCAGTAGTGGAAACCTTTTGTTGCTGTGCGACTACGTGAATGTTGCTTAGAAAAATGATGGAGAGCAAAAGCAATTTCATCTTCGACACTTCTTTTTTAAGTAAAGTTATCGAATGCCGGTCGGACGAATTTTACATTAAAACCGAAAAATGCTACACCCTTTGTAGCATTTTTTCGGTGAGCTCTCCCTCTTGGACTTGAACCAAGGACCCTCTGATTAACAGTCAGATGCTCTAACCAGCTGAGCTAAGGAAGAATGTAATGCCGAATTTACTCATTAGTAAGGTAATCTTACCAGCGAGCCCTGCCTGCCGGCAGGCAGGTAAGAAAAGAATTTGAGGTGCAATATTACAGGTTTGGGGTTCAATTATCAAAAAATGCCTTGAACATTTGTTCGGAAAATACCGAAAATAGCCTTTAAACGCGCCTATTTATTTTTCAAAGATGAAGTAGACCTCCATTTTTAGTTGTTCGCTGGTGGTTAGTAGTTTCAAGTAGATTTGATTACCAACAACTAACAGCTAACAACCAACAACTATCGTTTATTTCACCAACTTCTTATACTTAATTCTGTGCGGCTGCTCATCGCCCAAGCGTTTGCGTTTGTTTTCTTCGTATTCGCTAAAGCTACCTTCAAACCAAAGCACTTGCGAGTCTCCCTCAAAGGCAAGTATGTGCGTACACACGCGATCTAAAAACCACCTATCGTGAGAAATAATTACGGCACAGCCGCCAAAATTCTCTAAGGCTTCTTCCAATGAGCGGAGCGTATTTATATCCAAGTCGTTGGTAGGCTCATCCAACAATAAAAGATTTCCACCTTGCTTCAGTGCAATGGCCAAGTGCGCACGGTTTCGCATTCCACCCGATAGCTCTTTTACCTTCTTCGATTGGTCCGTGCCACTAAAATTAAACTTACTCACATAGGCGCGTGAGTTGATTTCTTTTCCACCTACTAAAATCAAATCGTTGCCTCCCGTGATCGCCTGAAAAACGGTGTCCTCCGGTTTCAAATCATCATGCTCTTGATCTACGTAGGCAAACTTCACGGTCTCACCAACGGCAAAAGTTCCTGCATCTGGTTTCTCTACCCCAGTGATCATTTTAAACAACGTAGTCTTACCCGCACCGTTCGGACCAATAATTCCTACAATCCCCGCAGGGGGTAGTGAGAAAGTTAAATTTTCGTACAACAATTTATCACCGTATGCTTTCGATACGCCCGTGGCTTCAATCACTTTGTTTCCCAATCGCGGCCCAGGAGGAATAAACAATTCCAGCTTTTCTTCACGTTCTTTTGTTTCCTGACTAATCAATTTTTCATAATTGCTTAGGCGCGCCTTACCTTTTGCTTGTCTACCTTTGGGGTTCATGCGCACCCATTCCAACTCGCGCTCCAGCGCCTTCTGCCGTTTTGATTCTGTTTTTTCTTCTTGTGCTAATCGCTTTTGTTTTTGATCGAGCCAGCTCGAGTAATTTCCTTTCCAAGGAATTCCCTCACCGCGATCCAATTCCAAAATCCATCCGGCCACATTATCCAAAAAATAACGATCGTGCGTCACAGCGATGACGGTTCCTTTATATTGTTTCAAATGTTGCTCCAACCAATAAACAGATTCTGCATCCAAGTGGTTGGTAGGCTCATCAAGCAACAATACATCGGGTTCTTGCAATAATAATCGGCACAGTGCCACACGTCTTTTCTCTCCACCCGATAGCACTTCAATTTTTGCGTCTGAGGGAGGACAACGCAACGCATCCATCGCGCGATCTAATTTATTATCCAACTCCCAAGCACCAATTGCGTCTAGTTTTTCTTGCACTTCAGCTTGTTTGGAGATCAACTTGTCCATCTTGTCGGGGTTCTCCAACACTTCCGGATCAGCGAATTTTTCGTTGATGGCTTCAAATTCTTTTAGTAGTGCAACCGTTTCTTTCACACCTTCTTCCACAATCTCGCGCACTGTTTTGCTTTTGTCCAGTTGTGGCTCTTGTTCCAATAAGCCCACTGTAAAACTCAAATCAGAAACCACTTCGCCTTGAAATTCCTTGTCAATCCCTGCAATAATCCGCAGCAGCGATGACTTGCCCGAGCCGTTCAAGCCCAGCACGCCAATTTTGGCACCGTAAAAGAAGGAGAGGTAGATATTTTTTAATACTTGTTTTTGGGGCGGGTAAATCTTGTTTACGCCCGCCATCGAGAAAATTATTTTTTCGTCTGCCATGGTAGCTTAAATTCTTTTTAGGACGACAAATATGGCTTTTTTAAGTCAATAGTCCATTGTTTGGCGGTGCCGACTAATAGCTCCCCGGTGGTTACTTTATTAATTCTTTAACTATCGAGGGCATACTCTTGTCTATGGTCTAATTAATTCTATTTTTGCGGAAAATTAAAGGGGGAACACATTATGTATTGGACACTTGAATTGGCATCGTACCTCGAGGACGCACCTTGGCCGGCTACAAAAGATGAGTTGATCGATTTTTCAATCCGCTCTGGCGCTCCATTGGAAGTCGTTGAGAATCTGCAAGAATTGGAAGACGATGGCCAACCTTACGAGAGTATCGAGGAGATTTGGCCAGATTACCCAACTAAAGAAGATTTCTTTTTCAACGAAGACGAATACTAGCGAGAAGTTGGAAGGTAGTCCCGATAGCTATCGGCAAGAATTTAAGAGCTCTGCATTTTCAGGGCTTTTTTGTTTTCATTTTTTTTGGAGGCATGCTGACCGAGGCGCCAGCACCGGGCTGTCACTACTCGCCAGCCTTCTTCGGCCCGCCAGCCGAAACGCACATGAAGGCTGGGCTCAAACAGGCCGTTCCATCCCTTGCCCACCCCCGCACGAATCGTATCAGAACTTTTTTTACTTCCTAGAATTCATTAAAGCCTCCGCTACCACCAAATCTTCTGATGTGGTAATCTTGATATTCTCATAGCTGCCCTCAAATAGAGAAATAATATGGCCGGCTTTTTCTGCTACGCTGGCATCATCGGTAAGGCTTGGATCTTCTTTTATTTCGTACGCTTTTTTGATGAGTTGCAAATGAAAAGTTTGTGGTGTTTGGATGATTCTAAATTTTGACCGATCCATCGCTTTTGTATTGTCTTGGTCTGTCATGCGAATGGATTCTTTTAATCGCACGGCCGCCACTGCTGACTGATGAGCAGCTGCCAATCGAAACGAAGCCCCAATAATATCAGAACTGATTAACGGCCTCACGCCATCGTGGATAGCCACCAATCCTTCGCCCTCAATTCTACCCAATCCATTTTTTACTGATTGAAAGCGTGTTTCTCCGCCTTTTTGTAAAACAATCGGATAACTGAAATTGAATTTTTTGCAGATAGATTCCCAAATTGGAAAATCATCTTCGGGCAATACCAATATAATTTTTATACTATCTGAATAGCTTATGAATGCCTCGATCGTATGAAGCAGAATAGGCTTACCAACCAGTTCGATAAACTGTTTCGGCAAGCTGCTTTTGATGCGTGTGCCTTTGCCTCCGGCAACAAGGAGCGCGTATTCAATAAGTTTCAAAGAGTTGAAAGTTCAAGATTTCACTTTTAGCCAGCAAACGAAATTAAGAAAAACTCGTAGCGTTGCCTATTTTTGTTAAACTGTAATTTTGCCGCTTATGATACGTGTATTACTGATTGCCTTTAATGTTGCGCTCATCACCTTTATGGTGTATCGGCTCATGCAAGTGTATCGTTCTTATTCTCGGAACAAAACGTGGATTTTGGCGATCGGAATCTTTCTGCTCATACTGCCCACCACCATATTGATGGGCTTCATCCCAATGTCAACCATTTACACACTCGTTTACCCAGTGGGAGTGGGGCTGTTCCTTTATTTTATTAAAGACGAATAAGTCTTAAACGATTAGCATAGCATCGCCATAGGTGAGAAACTTGTATTTCTCCTTCTTGGCGGTTTCGTAGGCTTTCATCACCAAATCAAATCCGCCAAAGGCAGCCGCCATCATCATCAATGTAGACTCAGGCTGATGAAAATTGGTAACCAACGCACTGCAAATCTTGAATTCGTAAGGCGGGAAGATGAACTTATCAGTCCATCCTTCGCGCTCTTTTAGTCGGTTGTTGGCCGATACAGCAGACTCTAACGTACGCATTGTAGTAGTGCCAATAGCACATACTTTATTTTTATTATCCAATGCTTGATTGACGATTTTAACAGGCTCGGTACCCACAATGAAATTCTCAGAATCCATTTTGTGCTTAGTCAAGTCCTCCACGTCTACCGCACGGAAAGTTCCCAAGCCAATGTGCATGGTTACATAAGCCATATCCACACCTTTTAGTTGAAGACGTTTTACCAACTGCTTGGTGAAGTGCATACCCGCAGTTGGGGCGGAGACAGCGCCTTTATTTTTAGCAAAAATGGTTTGAAAGCGCTCCTTGTCAGCCGGTTCAACTTTGCGTTTAATGTATTTTGGAAGTGGAGTTTCTCCCAGCGTTTCCACAATTTTATCAAATGCAACGGAATCGCCATCAAATAAAAAACGAATGGTTCTTCCGCGAGAAGTAGTATTATCGATCACTTCAGCAACCAAGTCGCCATCTCCAAAGTACAACTTGTTACCTACGCGAATTTTACGTGCAGGATCTACCAATACGTCCCACAAATGCATTTCGGCATTCAGTTCGCGCAATAAAAAAACTTCAATTTTGGCACCTGTCTTTTCTTTTCTGCCATAGAGGCGGGCCGGAAACACTAGCGTGTCGTTGGCTACCATCACATCTCCATCATTAAAATAATTAACGATGTCTTTAAAAATTTTATGTTCAATTTTTCCGGAGTCGCGGTGTAACACCATCATCCGTGCATCGTCTCTGTTTTCGGCTGGGTGGTTGGCAATTAAACTGTTGGGGAGTTCGAATTTAAATTCAGATAATTTCATAATAGAAGCTTACGGGCTTTAAAAACCGATACTTTTTCGGTTTTGTAAAATAAGGCTGCAAAAATAGGGAATTGTTTGGTTCTTAAAATAAAAATTGTGAATGTAAATCCTAAACCCAAAAATCAGCGTTAAAACGCCATGCTTACACTTCGACTCATATTGGAAAGCTTGGGATTTGCTTGGAGGGCTCTGAAATCCAACTTGTTACGTACGATCCTTTCCTTACTAGGCGTTACGATCGGGATATTTTCCATCATCGCTGTGCTCACCCTGGTGGATTCACTAGAGAAAAATATTCGGGACAGCCTTAATTTCTTGGGTAGCAATGTAATCTATGTAGATAAGTGGCCTTTTACCGGTGGAAACAGCCGCGATTGGTGGAAGGATTATATCAAGCGCCCCAATCCCTCTTATAACGAGTATCGATTCTTAAAGGCTAACCTTAAGAACGGGCAGATCATTTCCATTTTTGCTGATACCAACGAAGTGACTGTAAAAAGCGAAAATAACTCCATCAACAAAATCAGGTTGGTGGGGACTTCATTGGATTATGATAGATTATTCGAAACGAATATTGAGAAAGGCCGATTCTTTACCAACGATGAAGTAGAGGGTGCGCGCAACGTGGTGATTCTCGGCTTTGAAGTTGCCAAAGCGTTGTTTCCAAAAGCCGACAGCCCAATCGGGAAATATGTAAAAATAAAAAATCTTCGTTTTACGGTAGTGGGTACAATCAAGCGAGAAGGCGAAAGCTTCCTTGGAAATACGAGTAACGACTATGGATGCCTCATACCCTATGATTCTTTCAGGAAAATTTATCAAACAGGTACTGGCAGATGGAACGAAAACGGATCAACCATCGGGTTAAAAGGATTTGAAAATGATTTTGGTCTTGTTGAGCTCGAAAGTGAAGCCAGGGGTGCTATGCGAATAAAGAGAGGATTAAGGCCATCGAAGAAAGATAATTTTGAACTTAATAGGCCGGAGGCAATTGGTAAAGCGATCAGCGGCATATTCGATGTTCTCGGTATTGCAGGATGGATCATTGGGGGATTCTCTATGTTGGTAGGAGGCTTTGGCATTGCGAATATTATGTTCGTTTCCGTTAAAGAAAGAACGAGCATTATCGGATTACAAAAATCTTTGGGGGCAAAAAACTACTTCATATTATTTCAGTTTTTATTTGAGTCAATTTTCCTGAGTTTGATTGGTGGATTGGCGGGTTTGTTTTTGGTCTGGCTGTTGACACTCGCGCCCTTTGGAAGTTTACAGGTAGTACTGTCGATCAAGAATATTGTTTTAGGATTGGGCGTGTCTTCAATCATTGGTTTGGTGGCGGGTATTGTGCCGGCTGCAATGGCAGCGCGATTGGATCCAGTGTCAGCGATACGCGCGAATTAATAAATTTATTGTTAATTCGAAGGTTATTTAACTCGTTGCTAGCTGATGTTAACACTTCGACTCATTCTTGAAAGCCTAGGATTTGCCTGGAGGGCATTGAAATCCAATTTGTTGCGAACCATACTTTCCTTGTTGGGTGTGACGATTGGTATTTTTTCGATTATCGCTGTTCTCACCCTAGTGGACTCCTTAGAGAAGAATATTAAGGACAGCCTTAATTTCCTAGGCAGCAATGTGATATATGTGAATAAATGGCCTTTCACTGGAGGAAATAGCCGCGATTGGTGGAAGGATTACATCAAGAGACCGAATCCCTCTTTTGCAGAATATAAGTTTTTGAAAGCAAATCTGAAAAACGGTCAGACTGTTTCCATTTATGCCTCCACGGGTGAGGTCACCGTGAAAAGTAATAACAATGGGATCAATAGAATCCGCTTGGCAGGAGCCTCAATGGACTATGACAGAGTTTTTGAGATCAATGTAGAAAGGGGCCGATATTTTACAACAGATGAAGTAGAAGGTGGACGCAATGTGGTGGTATTAGGTTTTGAAGTAGCCAAAGCGTTGTTTCCAAAATTGGATAATCCTGTTGGCAGCTATGTGAAGATAAAAAACCTTCGTTTCAATATTGTCGGTGTGATTAAGCGTGAAGGCGAGAGTTTTATAGGCAACACGAGCAATGACTATGGTTGTATCATACCCTACGATGCCTATCGGAAAATGTATCAAACTGGAACTGGTCGATGGAGCGAAAATGGGTCTTCCATTGGGTTAAAGGGATTTGAGAATGATTATGGATTGGTAGAACTAGAAAATGAGACACGAGGGGCAATGCGTGTGAAACGTGGATTGAAACCGTCTATGAAAGATAACTTCGAGCTCAATCGCCCCGAGGCAATTGGTAAAGCGATTAGCGGTGTTTTTGATGTACTCGGAACTGCCGGATGGATAATTGGTGGATTCTCCATGCTGGTCGGTGGCTTTGGTATTGCAAATATTATGTTCGTTTCTGTTAAAGAAAGAACGAGTATCATAGGACTTCAGAAATCGTTGGGAGCCAAAAATTACTTTATCCTATTTCAATTTTTGTTCGAATCAATTTTCCTTAGCATGATAGGTGGACTGGCCGGTTTATTTTTAGTCTGGCTGTTGACGCTAGCGCCATTTGGGAGTTTACAAGTTGTGTTGTCGGTCAAAAATATTGTGTTGGGATTGGGAGTCTCTTCGGTAATTGGTTTGGTGGCAGGGATTGTTCCCGCTGCGATGGCAGCGCGATTAGATCCGGTGTTGGCCATTAGGGCAAACTAGGATCGAAGTGGCCTAGGCTTTTTTTACTGTAAAAAAGAAGGTACTTCCTTTGCCGAGTTCGCTTTCCAGCCAGATCTTTCCTCCGTTTCGCTCCACAAATTCTTTGCAGAGGATCAGACCAAGGCCTGTACCTTTTTCGTTGGCCGTTCCGCGGGTGCTATAGCCAGAGGTTTTTTCAAAAAGAATTTTTTGTATTTCCGGGCTAATGCCTACTCCGTTGTCTTTGATAGATAGGGTATAACTGTCGCCACTGTCTTTTGCATTGATCTCAATTAAATCTCCCGATTCCGAGAACTTGATCGCATTAGTGATCAGATTACGCAAGACCAAGTTGATCATATTGGTATCCCCAAGTGCAAATGAGTTAGTCGATACATAACTCGAGATTTTTACCTCTTTAAAATGCATTGAACTTAACAATTTGATATTAGCATCCACCAATGCAGAAAGGTCGATCCTTTCGGTCTGGATTTTCAATTTATCCATTTGCAACAGCGTCCAATCCAGCAAGTTGTTGATCAGCGTTTTGGTGTGATTGAATTGAATTCGAAGTTCTTTATTAAGAACCGAAAATTCTGCTGGCGTAATTTGGTCTTTAGCCATTAAATCTAATATCCCCGACAAGGCGTTCATGGGTGAACGTAGATCATGAGAAATAATAGAGAAGAACTTATCTTTTACCTGATTGAGTTGCTCTAGTTCTATGCTCCGCTTTTTTATATCATCTTGATGTTCCAGCAGAAGTTTGTTGATTTTGATTCTCCGCTGCCCACTTCGGTAGACTGTGAAGAGCACGATGAGTGCCAACGCCACTGTTACCGCAAGAATGTTGCGCACCATTTCTTGTTTCTTGTCTTCTTCTTTCCGCTGCTGGTCTAGTTGGGTAAGTATTTTGATCTGTTCTTCTTTGGAATTTATTTCAAAACGGATTTCGTTTTGAAGCAACTTAGCCAGCATACCTTGGCTAAACAGACTGTCTTCCAATTGATGGAACTGTTTGAAAAAGAACAGTGATTTTTTAAAATCGCCTTTATCCTCAAAAAGTCGCGATAGGTTTTTGTAGCATTCGATTTCTAGTGTCCAAGCATTTAGTTGATGGGCAACAGTAGCACTTTTTTCAATTAAAATTTGAGCTTCGTTGTATTTGTCTTCGTTGAGTAAAACCAGCCCTCGACCAAGATCTACTTCAGCATTTCCCACCTTATTATCAGACTTGGTATAAGACATTGATGCACTATCATAATACTTTATAGCGTTGGGCTTGTCGTTTTTAGATAGATAGGTTTTGGCAATATGGTACAGTAGCTTGGGTTCTAACTCATTTGTCGATAACGTTCCTTGTCTTACATATTTTAAAGAAAGGCTGAGTGCTGCAAGTGCAGAATCATATTGTTTTTTTCGGATGTAGATATCACCCATTTCGCTGTAGTAATAAGGCTTGCCTTCGTGATCGTTTGCTTCGTTGCTGAGTTTTAAAGAAAGCTTCAAGTAATCTACTGCCCGATCGTATTGACCCAATTCTTTGAATACGGAGGCGATGTTGTGTAAGGAAATTGCACGTTGTAATTTGTCTCCACTTTCATTGGCGATCCGATAGCTTTGAGTGTGGTAAAAATAAGCTTCATCAAATTTTCCCAGCCCGTAGTAATTCGTCCCTAAATTGTTGTAGCAAATGGCGATACTAGAACTATCTTTTAGCGGGACATAGAAAATCAGAGCAAGGTCATTAAATTTAATAGCAGAGGCATAGTCTCCCTTGATGCCCTCGAGTTTTGCCTTGTTGCGATACGCCATAGCCTTGCCCCAAGCCCAGTCCTTTTTTTCGCCAATTCCGATCGCCTCTTCTGCAAGTTTGAGACCCTTTGAAATATCAACGAATTGATATTCAGACGAGAGTTCGACTAACAAATTCAATCTGATAGAATCATTGGTTGATTCTTTTAAGAGGGTACCCAAACTATCAATTTTTGATTGAGCATGTAATGGCTCAAATTTCATGAAAGACAAGGCAATAAAAATAAGTAGCGCTATCGATTTTAACACGGCAGTAAGGTGATTGAACAAATGAACTGCAAAGTTGACTAAATTAGAGGACATAAATTAAGCAATAATTGAATAAAACCTACTCAGACCATTCGTCAACTCCGACTTTCTAATTCCATAATGGATACCATTCTAGGTTAACTTTCTCGCCAAAGAAAATCCGGGTAGATGCCTCAAAGGCTTCGGTAAAATCAGAAACCATAAAATGATGTTCTGGTTGGCGCTGGTCGTTTGATAACTCTTGTGTTTGAAGGTAGTGGGCCAATGCGTTTGAAACTACCGCAGCAGAGTCAAGCGTAGTTACCCGATTCTTAAAGAACTCTTCTATTTCCTTTTGTATCAATGGATAATGTGTGCAGGCTAGTATCAACGCATCGATGGAAGCCAACTTTGGATCAGAAAGGTAACTGGCAATGATTTCATGGCTAATTTGGCTATTATAGAATCCTTCTTCAATCATGGGCGCCAGCAGTGGGGTTGCAAGCGAATGAATGTCAATCTTCGGATTGAGCTCTTTTATTTTTTTCGGATAGATCCCTGATTGCACAGTTCTTTTAGTGCCAATAAGTCCCACCTTTTTGCCGGATAATTGCTTTGCCACCAACTCGACCATTGGATCGATGACATTTATTATGTGAGCCTTCTTGCCCACGTATTCTTTTAACAGCTCGTAGGATGCCGAGCTGGCAGAGTTACAGGCAATCACAATTACTTTGCAGCCTTTTTCGAGAAGGACATTTACTATTTTTATCGAGTAGGCTTGAATGGCTGCTTCTGATTTATCGCCATACGGCAAGTGAGCGGTATCTCCAAAGTAGATAATCTGCTCATTGGGCAGACGCAGGTGTATGGCATGCGCAACTGTCAAGCCACCAATGCCACTATCAAAAATTCCAACCGGAGATTGCGGAGTATGTTCCAAATTTAACAACGATAATAAATAAATAAAAAAGCCCCATTTATTTAAAATGGGGCTTGTATTGGTGGGGATTAACTAAGCAACGTTACTGGACAATTTTGCGAGATTGACTCCTCTGGCTTCGTGATGATTGCAGTAGCTGCACCGATAATGTTTTAGCAACAGGCCTGGCTCATTTACTGTCGGCTTGCTTTCAATTTCTTCTCTATAAATTTTCAGGGTAAAGTATCCGCATTCGCTGCATTCTTCTGCATGGAGGTAACTGTCGTATTTTTCTATCTTTTTATAACCCGTTTTATCGTCCAGCCAAACATCATAATCAACGGAGTGTACATTGGCTTCTTCTGCGATTTGATCGGCATCCAAGTGAATATCTTCTTCTGTTTCATCCAACTTCCGCATCGGGTTTCCCTCGGGCGAAATCCGCGGTGAGCTGCGTAATTTTACGAGCCTCTTTTCTATATAGCGAGGGTAGTAAATCCTAACCATACTATAGAAGATGAAATAGAAAATGACAACAAAACTGACGGCCAAGAAGAGGCGAACCCAAAACCAGATGTCACCTTTTGCAATAATCCGTTCGGTGTAGACGCCATTTGCATAAAAGGCGAGCGCAAAAATTAAGGCTAAGATTGTATACCAGAAAAATCGCACCTCGTGCAAGTTTACATAATCATACTTTAACTTAAAATCTTTGATTTGGAGAACGCGGAACTCATGAAAGAGAAATATCAAAATGCCCAGCACTATGAAGGCAATTGCTCCGATATCCATGAAACGATCCCAGGCTAGTACAAAGTCATGTGACATAAAGGTGTGGTTTTAGGTATTCCAAAATTAGTGTATTCTTTCATTTTTGAAGTAAATCTTACTAAAAAATTACATTTAATATAGTTTTTCTGGTTGGATTGGCTTTTTGTTACGGCATCAACGAGCATTCGAAACCGCTGAATTTTGCTATAATTGCACTTCTTTTAAACCGAAATAGATATGGCTAATAACTTATTGAAGGGAAAACGAGGAATTATCTTTGGTGCGTTGGACGAGAATTCAATTGCGTGGAAGACCGCGTTAAAAATAAAAGAGGAGGGAGGCATGTTTACCCTTACCAACGCCCCTATTGCTATGCGGATGGGTAAGATCAACGAACTGGCCGCTGCGTGTCAGGCACAGGTGATTCCTGCCGATGCTACTTCTGAAGCAGACTTGACTAACCTTTTCACTAAGTCGATGGAAGTATTGGGAGGAAAATTGGATTTCGTTTTACATTCCATTGGGATGAGCCCCAACATCCGAAAAGGTAGATCGTATGGTGACATGAACTACGATTGGTATTTGAAAACATTGGATATTTCTGCTTTGTCATTTCACAAAGTATTGCAGACGTCAGAAAAATTGGATGCCCTAAATGAATGGGCTTCTGTTATTGCGTTGAGTTATATCGCAGCGCAACGCGCCTATCCAGACTATACAGATATGGCGCAAGCTAAAGCGATGTTGGAATCAGTGGCACGCAGTTATGGGCAACGATATGGAACCGCCAAGAAAGTTCGCGTTAATACAATTTCTCAATCACCAACAAGGACAACAGCGGGTGCAGGCATTTCAGGGTTTGATGTGTTCTTTGATTTTGCCCAAATGATGTCACCCCTTGGCAACGCTACTGCTGAAGATTGTGCCAATTACATTGCTGTGATGTTTTCTGATTTCACTCGTTTTGTAACTATGCAAAACCTGATGCACGATGGTGGTTTCTCCTCATCTGGTATTACAGAAGAAATGGTGGCGAGGCTTTCCAAGTAGTGTGTTGACGAAATTGGGATGATTGCTTTTCCACCCTGCAAAATCAATCTGGGCCTACGTATCCTTTCCAAAAGGCCGGATGGGTTTCATGAATTAGAGACCTGTTTTTATCCCGTTCCTTGGACCGATGTTCTTGAAATCATTCCCGCCAGCGAAACAACTTTTACCAGCTCTGGAATATCCATTCCTGGAAATGAAGAGAACAATCTTTGTGTTAAAGCATATCAGTTGCTAAAGCATGATTTCGGAATAGGTTCGGTAAAAATCCACTTGCATAAGATCATTCCCATAGGCGCAGGTTTAGGCGGAGGATCTTCGGACGCAGCTTACACCTTACGATTACTCAACACGATTTTTAGTTTGAATCTTTCAATAGATCAGTTGAAAAACTATGCAGCAAAATTGGGTAGCGATTGTTCTTTTTTCGTTCACGATAAGCCGATGCTTGGTAGCGGTAAAGGAGAAATGTTAAATGGAACCACTGTTAGTTTAAAAAACTTCTGGTTGGTTTTGGTGAAGCCGCCTATCCATGTTTCCACACAAGGAGCCTACAATGGTATCGTGCCGAAAATACCAAAACGAAGAATTGAAGAAGTAATGAAAAAGTCAATACATGAGTGGAAGGAACTTTTGAATAATGACTTTGAGGAATCCGTTTTTAAGAAGTATCCGGTGATTAGCGAAATCAAAAACCGGCTCTACGCGCAGGGAGCGCTTTACTCCAGCATGACTGGTTCTGGCTCTTGCGTTTTCGGGCTATTTGAAAAGCCGATTCAGTTGAACGGGCAATTTAAAGGCATGGATTATTGGGCTGGACTTTTGAATTAGGTTCCTTTAAGTTCCTTTTTCAGCGGATGAATTTAAGCCACAAGTGGAAACTTTCGCTTTCAACCTGTGGCTTAAAGTTGTTTATTATTCTTCTTCTTTCTTAACGTCTGCTCCGCCAGCAATTTTCTCTTTTATCTTCTTTTCCATTTCGGCCATCATCTCAGGATTGTCTTCAATCAATTGCTTAACACTGTCGCGGCCTTGGCCTAGTTTGTTGCCACCATAAGAGAACCAAGATCCTGATTTTTGGATCACATTTAACTCAACACCTAAGTCAATGATCTCTCCTGCTTTTGATATCCCTCGTCCATACATGATATCAAACTCTACCACTTTGAATGGAGGCGCCACTTTGTTTTTCACCACTTTTACCTTCACGCGGTTTCCCGTAATGTTATCAGCGTCTTCTTTGATCTGACCAATTCTTCTAATGTCCAACCGTACGGAAGCATAAAATTTCAACGCATTTCCACCAGTAGTAGTCTCAGGGTTACCAAACACAATTC
>JBBSCN010000045.1:0-20310 GCA_038250265.1 Cytophagales bacterium
CATTTCACAATTATACTAAATATTTTAGCATATTTTGCACTCTTTATCTATACAGTGGACAGTTAGAGAAATATTAACTAATTATTTGAGTATTTATAAAGTTGCGCTCTTTTTAAGATTATCTTCAACCCAGTAACCATTTACAGATTTGAGCACCATCAAACACATCGCGATAGCCGGCAACATTGGCTCCGGCAAAACCACGCTGGCCGAAAAGCTTTCCAAACATTACGGCTGGTTGCCCTTATACGAGTCGGTTGATCACAATCCCTACCTGCGCGATTTTTATGAGGACATGAAACGCTGGGCTTTTCATTTGCAGATCTATTTTTTAAACAGTCGCTTTAATCAGATTCGGCAAATCCGCGAAAGCGAAAGAACAATTATTCAGGACCGCACCATTTACGAAGACGCACATATTTTTGCGGCCAACCTCCACAAAAGTGGCCACATCAATGACCGCGATTACCAAAGCTATCTGGATCTTTTTAACTCGATGATCACCTTTGTACAGCCCCCCGATTTGTTAATTTATTTAAAGGCTGATATTCCAAAACTTGTACAGCAAATTCAAAAGCGCAACCGCGACTTTGAGTTTAACATAAAACTAGAGTATCTGAAAACGCTGAACGAACATTATGAAAAGTGGATCGGTAACTACAAGCACGGAAAGCTGCTCATCATCAACGTCAACAAAATTGATTTCGTTGAAAATACAGAGGACTTCTCGATGATTGTTGGCAAGATTGATCTAGAGATGAACAGCTTATTTGGTTAGCAACTGCCAGTAATTAATTATGGCACTACTGTCAGGCTAATCAAAGCATCTTTGAGGCTTACGCAATTTTCGATAAGCTGAAGCTGTAAATTTTTTTTGCATAGGATTTTGTTCGTGTAATTCTTTTTGCTCTTTCCACATTATACCTTAATATTTGTTTCCTATTCTTTATACTTTGAAAAGGTATCTGCTAAAAAGTGAATTGATTGTTTACAAAGGCTTCGTTCATGGCATCACTAAACCAAAAGAGCGATTGGCCGCCACCTGGCACAATTGGCAATGGTTTAATAAATATATGTGGAACGAGAATGTGGAATTGCCTGTGGGGGTTGTAAAAAAGTAATTCCTAATTTTTGAAAAATTAGGAGGTTTTAGGAAATAAATATATCTTTAACTCCTAAAATTTAATGAATCAGGATATTTTATGAGATCACTCGAAAAAGCACCTTCGTACTCGATTTCCCCTGATTTAATTGAAAAAAGTCTCCAGTTCTCCATTAGAAAAGATATTAAGACGGTTTTAAAGAAGATAGAATCCGATTATTTGTATTGGGATAAAGTAAAATATCTTCCTCTTCCTGCCAATGTTAAGCCAACGGAAATTTGGCTAGTAACAAAATTTGAACGGAACAGGCAAGCTCATGAATTTTTTATTGGCGGCCAGTCATTTCACTTTTTGCAGACTATGGATATGCAAAAAACCCTTTGGGAAATTGACACCAAGTACAGCCAATCTTTTTTTGGAAATGCTTCCATAAACGATTCCGAAAAAAAGCAATATCTAGTTAGCTCTATTATGGAGGAAGCCATTTCAAGCAGTCAAATTGAGGGAGCTGTTACAACGAGAGCCGTGGCTAAAGAAATGCTTCGACAGGAAAGACAGCCGATTAGTAAATCGGAGCAAATGATTGTTAACAATTACAAAACCATCCAATTCATAAGGGAAATACAACAAGAACCACTCACAATAGATCATCTTTTAAAAATACAATTTCTAATTACTCAACAAACTCTCAAAAATACAGAGGATCAGGGCAGATTTAGAACCAATGATGACATAAGCGTTGTCGATTCCGCTGACAACGAAATAGTTTATCAACCACCTTCCATTGCTGTATTAAGTAGGCATATAAAAGACCTATGCAAATTCTTCAATGAAGATTCCCCAAGTTATTTTATTCACCCAGTAGCAAAAGCTTCCATCATTCACTTTATGGTAGGATATATTCATCCTTTCGTAGACGGTAATGGAAGGACAGCAAGAGCGTTATTTTATTGGTTTTTGTTAAAGAAAGGTTATTGGCTTACAGAGTATCTATCCATATCAAGTGCAATTAAAGATTCGCGGAATCAATATTACAAGGCATACTTGTATTGTGAGATGGATGACAATGACCTTACCTATTTTATTAATTATAAAATTAAGGTGCTTCAAGGGGCGTATAAAAAATTGAATATATATTTAGAAAGGAAACAATTAGAAAAGAAAAACACGTCACATTTATTAACAGTTGGCGGCATTAATGAAAGGCAGACAAAAATTATTCAATGGCTAATTGATGACGATACAAAGATTATTACCGTAAAAGAAGTAGAGGTTTCTCTTTTAGTATCTAACCAAACCGCTAGAAATGACTTGCAAGGCTTAGAAAATGATGGATGGATAAAATCGTCATATCCCAATAAGAAAAAGCAAGTATTTGGCAGGTCAAAGGCATTTGATAAAAAGTTGAAAAGATTTAGAGCCAAAAAGTAATATCATTCTAAAAATCGTTCCTATGAAATCACTTAAAATTATCACACTCGCTTTGGTTGTATCTGCAACGAGCTACGCCCAAACCAAATCTCCTATCGTGGCTGGCGATCTAATGAAAATTGCCACTACTAGTCAAATTCAAATTTCGCCCGATGGCAGCAGAGCGGTAATGGTGGTAAATCGAAAAGCCGTAAAAAATGAAAATGAATATTACTACACACGCCATTTGTATTTGCTAGACCTTACGGGAAAAGAAGAACCAAGGCAATTGACTTTCGGTGATAAAACCGATGGCCAGCCTCAGTGGAGCCCCAATGGAAAAGCCATTGCCTTCGTGCGAACGGATGGTGACAAATCTCAAATTTGGCTATTGCCATTAATTGGTGGCGAAGCCCAGTCGATAACCAAAGCAGAGTTCGGTGCATCTAACCCACGTTGGAGCCCCGATTCAAAAAAGATTTTGTTTACCAGTTCCATTCCTTTTTATGCTATCGAAGGATCTGTTTCCTGGGCATACGAGCGGCCGGGAAGAACAGTTGGCGATGAACCCAATTGGAAAAAGTTAAAACCCGAAGAGCGCAAGAGTATAAAAGCGAGTCCGGATGGAACGTTGGAAGAAGTACGGGCTTGGCTTTCTAAAAATACTTTCGACAATAACCCACGGGTACTGAATCGCCAACAATTACAAGGCGAATTGAATTTACAACCAGAAGAAGATTTCACTCACCTTTTTGTGAAAACCATTGGCAGCGATGAAAAGCCCATTCAACTCACGAACGGCTACCAAGATTTTGAAGGTGCCGAGTGGAGCCCCGATGGTAAAAAGATCATTTGCCACTCGCGTATTTACAAAGTAGCACCGGATGATGAACAAGACACCGACCTATGGACGATTGATGTGGAAACAAAAACCGCAAAAGAATTTTTAACATGGGGTGGTTACAGTCTGAGTAATGCAACCTATTCCCCCGATGGCAGCCAACTTCTTTTCTATGCAGAAGTGTTGGCTAATCGGCATGCCACTCAAACACAATTAGCCGTAATAAATACCAACGGAGGAACCCCAACCTCGCTAACGGCATTTCTGGACCGAGATCCTGGCCAAGCAGTATGGAGTGCAGATAGTAAAAACATTTATTTTTCATCGCAGACAGAAGGAGATATTCCTTTGTATATGATCGCAGCAAAGGGTGGAAAAGAAATTAAGGTTTTAGGCAACGATAGTGGCGTAAACGACTTTGACCTGATCGGAGATAAATTGGTATATGCGCTCACAGAAACAAAAAATCCATGGGAAGTTTATTTGTACACCTTAAAAGATAAGTCATCAAAACAATTGACCAAGCTAAATGAGAGTTGGTTAAAAGAAAAGACTGTAGTCACACCAAAAGAGTATTGGTTAACTCGGCCCGATGGGAACAGAATTCAGTACTGGGTGATGGAACCCATCGGCAAAAAAGACGGACTGAAATACCCAACGATACTCAACATTCATGGTGGGCCAACGGCCATGTGGGGTCCTGGCATATTTAGCATGTGGCACGAATATCAATTAGAAAATAGTTGGGGGTATGGTGTAGTCTATTGCAATCCCCGTGGTAGTGGCGGCTATGGCGATAAATTCAAAAAAGGAAATTTTAAAGACTGGGGCAAAAGTCCGGCAGATGATATTCTTGCCTCACTAGACGAAGCGATGAAAGGGAATGGATGGATCGATAAAGATAATTTGTTTGTAGAAGGCGGAAGCTATGCAGGCTACATGGTGGCTTGGATTATCAGTCATGACAATCGCTTCAAAGCAGCCAATGCCCAGCGCGGTGTGTATGACCTTACCACCTTCATGGGCGAAGGCAATGCCTGGCGGTTGGTGCCAACTAATTTTGCAGGATATCCGTGGCAAAAAGAAACGAAGGCTCTGTTAGATTCCGAGTCGCCCCTTACCTATGTAGATAAAATCAACACGCCACTTTTGATCATCCATGGCGACCAAGATTTGCGCACGGGTGTCATCCAATCGGAGATGCTTTACAAAAGCTTGAAAATTCTTAATAAGCCGGTGGAATACATTCGCTATCCAAAAGAAGGGCATGAGCTAACACGCAGCGGAAACCCGGGAAGAATGATGGATCACATGCTCAGAACAATTGAATTTTTTGAAAGATATGCGAAGCATCCTTAGACAAAATTATTTTTTCAATTGGGCTGCCTTGTCGCGGTACATGGAGGCCTGATCGGGATCAAGCTTTGCCAACCGATCGTACACATCGACTAAAGTTGTGTCTTGTTGAATTGCCTCTTTGTAAAATGACGCGGCTTGCTTTTTCTTTTGTTGGTCGAAGTAAAAGTCTCCCCGGTTTTGTAGCAGGCCTGAATCCCTTGAGCCGAGTTCATACGCCTGCTCAAAAAAGTATAAGGCGGAATCTCTTTGATCAATGAATTTATAGTCGTCTCCCAGCAAGAAGTAGGCTACAGCAAAATCGGGATTGATTTCAATACAATACCGTGTCAATGAAATTGATTTGCGAAAATTTTTCTGTGCATAAAATACTAGAGCCTTATTGTAAAGCCCATATTGATTGGAGGGTTGAACGCGTAGAACTTTTTCGTAATTGGCGAGGGCATTGTCATACTCCCCTCGATCATAACTTTCATTTCCTTTGTCAATTAGGGAATCAAGATTTACTATTGGTTCAAGATTTGAGTCCGAATATATTTGACTTTCTGTAAAATAATTTATCGCTAGGGCAGCGCCAGTAAATACTACGACACTGAGGAAGATCAATTTTTTTTCTTTCAATTTCTCTGAAAAAGGCTGAAAAGGACTGACTCGCTTCTGTCTGTTTGATGCCCCCTCCCGAAATGCATTAACAGTTTTTGGTTGATGTAAAGAAGAAATACGAAATACGAAATCGCACCGTCTAGTATCCAGAAAACAAAATTACCCAACGGCCACAGCAGGGCTAGTAAAAAACGACAGGCTACTACCCCGCTCGAATAGCGCTTCGATAATTTATCGTTTTTGCCTGTCGATTCCATTTACTAAATTTAATACTACTGTTTGAATTAACGAATGGCTTCAAAAGACAAAAATCGATTTGTGGAGACGAGCAAAGACTTTGTCAACTTATTCTTTCCCAATTACTGCTTTGGCTGCAATTTATCTTTGGTGAAAGGCGAAGATACCCTGTGCACACGATGTATACTGGAGCTGCCCAAAACTAACTATCATTTAATGGACGAAAATCCCATAAAAAATAAACTAATAGGTCGGCTGCTGGTCAAACACGCTTGGGCATATTTGAAATTTAGAAAGACGGGTATTGTACAGCATCTTCTGCATCAACTAAAATACAATAATCAACCCGAGGTGGGTGTAAAGCTAGGCACGCATTATGGTGAAGAGTTAGCGCGGTGCGGTTATCAAAATGAATTTGATGTGATCATTCCTGTTCCGCTGCATCCAGCTCGAAAAAGAAAGCGAGGTTATAATCAAAGCGAAAAGTTCGCAGAAGGATTAAGTAATTCGCTAGGCATTCCTTGGGATAAAAGTATTTCAGTTCGGAAACTATCAACCTTGACTCAAACGAAGAAATCAAAACAAGAACGATGGGAGAATGTGGAGAGTGTATTTGATATTGACGCAGTCGAAAAAATAAAAAACCAACGCGTGTTGCTAGTAGATGACGTAATTACTACCGGAGCTACGCTGGAGGCTTGTGGGCAACATCTCATCGTACATGGCTGTAAAGAGTTGAGCATCGCTTGCATTGCAGAGGCCCAATAAAAAAAGGCCACCCTATCAGGCAGCCTTCGTTTGTCAATTATTTTTTCCTTAGAGCATCTATAAAACCTTTGTTTTCTGCACCTTTCCCTTCTACAAAAGAGAAGGGTTAGCGGAGTTTTTAGAGATTCGCGTTAGTTAGATCCCGCTCTGATCATGGCACAACGGAAGCCAATAGTAGCCGTTGCTGAATCCTCATCTAAAAATCTGCGTGTTCCAGGAGACATCCAATAAGCAACATCTTTCCAAGAACCGCCCTTGTAAACACGGGCTTTGTCAGACACTAGCGAAATAAAAGAGTTCGGGCTGTGAAGCTTTTCATAGTCATAGATACTTACAGTCTTACTCGTTCCCTCGGGTCCCGTGATAGTAGTGTCCTTTTGGATTTTCTTATAGTTGCTGTTATAAGCATCAACCCCACCATTATTTCCATCCAAGAAATCATCTCTCCTGATCGGATTCAAGTCATCAAAATCTTGATGTGAAAGTGGTCTATAAACGTCCATAACCCACTCGCTCACATTACCAGCCATATTATATAACCCATAATCATTTGGAGGGTACTCGTATATATATGTAGTGATGAGTGCACCGTCATTTAATTTTCCTGCTATACCACCGTAATCACCTCTACCCCTTTTAAAATTCGCCAAAAAATAACCCATTTGTTTCCCATACGGGTTTCTTAGTGCATGGCCATCCCATGGATATAAGCGTTGGTGTGTTTGCATTTCTTCCAACCATTGTGTTCCAATAAGTGCTTGCGCTGCATATTCCCACTCTGCTTCTGTAGGAAGGCGATATGCTGGGATACTATAACCCGACTCAATTGGAACTCTGCCTTGTCCTGGTTGAGGAACAGGGGCGCCCGCCTCTTCCGCAAATACTTCATTCACGCGATCCGTTCTCCAGACGGCATAATTGCTTGCTTGCTTCCAATCCACACCCACTACGGGGAAAAAGCGAAATCCTGGATATTTCAAATAATATTCTACGTAAGGATCATTGAAAGCAAGTTTAGACCTCCAAACAAGAGTGTCAGGGAGAGCAGCCGAATAGGCTATACCGCCATCGTCATTTCTAGTCTTCGTATTCAAATAATCCAAATACTCCAACCAATGGATGTTGGCGATTTCCGTTTCGTCCATATAAAAAGACGCTACAGAAACAGTCCTCTCCACGTTATCACGTGTGGCCATGATATCCTCTTCAAAAGAACCCAATACGGCTCTTCCTCCTTCAATGAAAACCATATTGGGAGCATCTGGCTGCTCATTATACGGTTGGACTTCAAAGCCTTCGGCTTTGTCGCGGGTATATTTTAAACCAGTGGTGGTACTCACCTGCCCAGGGTTTTGAGCATTTGGCTTACCTCCGCCTCCTTTTAGAAAGCACGAGGACATTAAGAATGAAAGCGCAACCAGAAACAATAATGACTTAGAATACTTCATTTGTGTTGTTTTATTTATCAAACGAACCGCTAATATAAAGAGATAAATAGATGTTTTCCAACCATAAGCATCTTTTTGATAAATTCTTAATAGAAGTCAAAATCAGATAATGTCGGTCTTTAACGGGCAAAGACAAATATTATTGCCAGTCCATTTTGGGAGAAACGCTCCCTTTTTAAACCCCAGCCTTCAACAAAACGCTGAAAATCAACCGGATTCTCCATTGGCATGGTATTGCTTGTGCTGTCGTTGTCTTAAAAAAAGGAAAATGATAAATATTGAAGACTTTAAGGTAGCCTCATTTGAAAGGAAGTGCGACTTGGTAATTGTTGAGTCTGACTATATTACTTCTCGCAAATTGGCCGATACCAAGATATACCTCTACCATACGGGAGATTTTTTTATTGAAGTATACTACTCGTCTAAATACAAGAAAGTGTTGATGATAAATGCATTCGATGACATGATCGGGATGGAGCCCTACACGGATGCTATTTCGCTGGCCGACTTAAAGCTATAATTGCAAAGCGGCAACAACATTTCGATTGCCTTCTGAACAGAGGTGATATCTTCTATTGTTAGGATCAGCTTGCCCGAAGTATCCTTCATTTTGCATTTCTTAGAATGCGATTGGACAAATGCCAAGATTTTCCCGAATACATCTGACTTGAAATAATCGTCTTTGCCGGTGACAAAATAGCCCCTGAACTTTTCGTTTTTCAAACTTATTTTTTCAAAGCCTAACTCTTCGCCCATCCACCGCAAGCGAACTGAATTGACAAGTTGTTCTACCGAATCGGGCAAAGTGCCAAAACGATCTTTCAGCGAACTGATAAATTTCTCAAGCTCCGTCTCATTCTTAATGTTATCCAATGACGAATACAACTGCAACCGCTCGCTCGTATTATTAATGTATGTATCAGGGATCAAAATTTCCAGATCGGTCTCAATCACACAATCTTGTACAATCAATTTTGCCTTGGCGGTAAGTTCTTCGGCAAATAGGTCCTTAAAAACTGTTTCCTTCAACTCTTGAATGGCATCGTCCAGAATTTTGTGGTAGGTATCAAAACCTAAGTCGGTAATAAACCCACTTTGCTCTCCGCCTAACAAATTACCCGCACCACGAATATCCAAATCGCGCATGGCCACTTTAAAGCCATCGCCCAATTCTGAAAATTCTTCCAATGCCGCCAAGCGCTTGCGCGAATCCGAAGATAAAACAGAAGTAGGCGGGGTGAGCAAATAGCAAAAAGCTTTTTTATTCGATCTACCTACGCGGCCACGCATTTGATGCAGATCGCTCAAGCCAAATAAATTAGCATGGTTAATAATAATCGTGTTGGCATTTGGAATATCAAGACCCGATTCAATGATGTTGGTGGAGACAAGCACATCGTATTCACCTTCGATAAATTTCAACATCACTTTCTCCAGCTTATCGCCATCCATTTGCCCGTGGGCGATGCCTATTCGCGAATCAGGAACCAATTTAAAAATCACATTGGCCATTTGATCAATATCACTAATGCGGTTGTGCACAAAAAACACCTGCCCCCCTCTTCGAAGTTCGTGACTTACCGCATCGCGAATCGTTTCTTCGTTGTAGGTGTGTAATTCCGTTGTAACTGGCTGGCGATTGGGTGGGGCGGTGGCAATGATGCTTAAATCGCGGGCGCCCATCAATGAAAAGTGAAGCGTTCTCGGAATCGGTGTGGCCGTCAGCGTAAGTACGTCCACATTTACTTTCAACTCTTTTAATCGGTCCTTCACCTTCACACCAAACTTTTGCTCTTCATCAACCACCAACAGGCCTAATTCTTTAAACTCAACATCTTTACTCACCACCCGATGTGTGCCAATGATAATATTGACCGTCCCTTCTTTTACCTGCTTTAGAATATCCTTTATTTCTTTTTCCGTTTTAAAGCGGGAAACGTATTCAATTTTCACCGGAAAATTTGCCAACCGCTCAGAAAAAGTTCGGAAATGCTGCATCGCCAAAATAGTGGTGGGAACCAGCACGGCTACTTGTTTTCCTTCAGTGGCCGCTTTAAAGGCAGCGCGAATTGCCACTTCGGTTTTTCCAAAACCAACATCACCACACACCAACCGATCCATCGGATGTGGCTGTTGCATATCTCGCTTTACATCCTCGGTGGCTTTCGCTTGATCGGGCGTGTCCTCATAAATAAAAGATGACTCCAATTCAGCTTGCAGAAATCCATCTTCCGCGTAAGCGAAACCGGGAGATTGCTTCCGCTTGGCATACAACTCAATTAATTCTTTGGCAATGTCTTTAACTTTCTTTTTCGCTTTTGCCTTTCGGCTATCCCACTCGCCACTTCCTAACTTACTGATGGATGGTGCAGCCCCTTCTTTGCCCGAGTATTTTGAAATTTTGTGAAGGGCATGAATGCTCACGTACATCATGTCGTCATCGCGGAAAATCAATCGAATGGCTTCCTGTTCTTTGCCGTTGACTTCTTTCTTTTCTAATCCCGCAAACTTGGCGATACCGTAATCAATATGCGTGACGAAATCACCCGGCTGCAACGTTTGTAGTTCGCGGAATGTAAGTGCCTTTGATTTCGAAAATTTCTCTTTGCTCTTATAACGGTGATAACGTTCAAAAATTTGGTGGTCAGTGTAGCAGACCACTTTGAGAGTTGGATCGATAAAGCCTTCGCGCAGTGAAAAGTCTAATGTCTGAAATTTCAGTTCTGGATGAATTTCCTCAAACACACCATGCAACCTTTCGGCTTGCTTGGGTTGCTCTGCTGCTATAAAGTTTCCAAATCCTTGTTGCTGATATTCCAAAAGATTGGCTGCCAACAACTCGAAATTCTTGTTGAAAGAAGGTTGGGCAGAAGATTTTAGTTCAATTGTTTTCGTTGCCTCAAAGAAGAAACGCGAGCCAAATTCAATTCGTCCAAATTTTTTGAGTTGTGCTTCAACGCCTGCTGTGGTTTCAAACAACTGACTGGGCTCTAAAACAACTTTTGTCTGACCGCTTTCGCGGAGTATTTTATCAAAACTTTGCGATGCCTTGTCAAAACAGCGACCAATCACATCGGTGGTCAGCACCACGTCTTTGATCCAAAGGCGGGAAGAAGGAGAAATAAAATCAAAAAAAGATTGCCGCTCCTCGTGGATCAAGCGAGTTTGTACATTGGGCAACAGACTAATTTTTGTTTGAGCCTCTACAGAAAGTTGAGAGCCCGGGTCAAAACTGCGAATGCTATCCACCTCATTTCCGAAGAGCTCTATGCGGTAAGGGCGCTCGTTTGCAAATGAAAAAATATCAATGATGCCCCCGCGCATGGCAAACTGCCCCGCCTCGACAACAAAATCTGTTTTCACAAAATCATAGGTGTGCAGATACTCTTCTAAAAATTCGCGGTCCAATACTTCTCCTTTTTGAATGAGAAAAGTATTGGACGCCAATGATTTTTTGTTGATTACTTTTTCCGAAAGTGCTTCCGGATAGGTGATTATGATGTTACCCTCCGGATGGTTGCTGAGTTGGCTTAGCACTTCTGCCCGCATCAAAATATTGGCGTTTTCAACTTCATCATACTCATACGCCCTTTTATATGACATGGGGAAAAGAAACACTTCCTTTTCGCCCAACAGGTTTTGGAGATCGTTCACGAAAAAGGCTGCTTCCTCGCGATCGTGGAGAATAATCACATGGCTGGCTCGTACACTTTTATAAACGGCTGCAACAACCACGCTATCTAAGCTGCCGTGCAAGCCTTTTACATGAATAGTGGATGAATTGAGCGTGCGTATCCCATCGGCTAGTGTCTGTATGTAACCATCCGCACGATAGAGAGAAATAAAATCAGCCGCCTTCACAAATTAAGAGCGCAAATATAACTGCTTAGATGGTCTGTTCCATTAATTCTTTTGGACGCGGAAAACTCATCAAAAAAAAATAGTTTTGACATTCGAAATTCATAAAGTCTAAAAATCTTTGCTTTTATTCCCAAACTTGGCAACCCTACTCTAAATAGAAAAAAATGACCCAAGACACACCGCGCGAACTTTTTGAAAAGGGTTTTATAAATGAGGAGCAGTTTGGCAAAATTGAGGCGATCACTTCTGGCAAAATCGTATCCGTATTTTACGAGTTAAAATCGCTTTTGTATTTGGGCGTAATGCTCTTTACTGGCGGTGCCGGAATTCTTATCTACAAAAATATTGGCGAGTTAGGCCACGTGGTTAGTATTATCGCGTTAAGCATACTGACGATAATTTGCTTTTGGTATGTGATGGCACATGCAAAAGCATACTCTCATAAATCCGTTAAGCCCTCCACGCCCTACTACGACTATATTACTTTGCTAGGCTGTCTTTTGTTTGTGTCCGTTCAAGGATACTTGCAATTTCAATATGGTTTTTTGACAGACAACTTAGGATATATCACTTTGTTAACCGCTGGGGTTTTTTTCTTTGTGGCGTACCGGTTCGATCATGTGGGGATCTTGTCGTTGGCCATTACGGCACTTGCTTCGTTTTGGAGTATCAGCGTTTCACCGCAAAAATGGTATAGTGGCGATTTTTTTTCAGGATCACATCTTTATAATACGGCCATTATTTTTGGTTCTGTATTGTCCGTTATCGCCATTGGTTTGGACAAAAAAGCCATCAAAAAACATTTCACTTTTACCTACTTGAATTTTTGTATGCTTATTTTTTTTGTGGGCGCCATTGTCGGTTTGTTTAGCAGAGGTTGGTGGGGCATTTATGTGTTGATTATTTATGCCGGTTGTGCATTTGCCTACTACATGGCCCGCTGGGAAAAGTCGTTCTTGTTTTTGCTCTATGCGTTTGCTGCCGGATATCTCGCTACTACCTTTTTGCTAGCGAAAACCGCGCTCGCAGAATCCATTGGACTCTGGTCGCTGTATTCCATTGCATCCTGTGGAGGTTTTATCTATTTTATCATCAAGTACCGCAATCACTTTAAGCAAAATGACTAGCGCATATAACCCAATTAATATATATAACCTGACTGTGTTGAAAGCAGCCAAGAATTGGTGCAAGCACGGCTTCATTGAGAAAGATCAATTGGGCGCTATCCGGCAAACCTATGCGGTGCCGCTCTATCACCCCAATAGTTTAATTCGGATTTTGCTTTTTGTGGCTACTCTTTTTGCACTCTCCGGTGCTACGGGCTTCTTTACACTTATTGTGGCCGATAGCGGCAGGATTTTTATCAGCCTCGCCTGCATCGTGTACGGGCTGACTTCCTTTTATGCCGTGGAGAAATTCTTTATTGCAAAAAATCATTATAAGTCCGGGGTGACCGAAGCTATCATTTATCACGGCTGTGGCTTCGTGATCGGAGGATTGGGCGGCATCAGCGATTTCAATACTCACATTTTGCTTTGGAGTTGCTTGGTAGTCTTTTCATTTGCTGCTTTTCGCTACTTAGATTTAGTTTGTACCGTTTGCGCAATTGGCTCGTTGGCAGGGATTCTTTTCTTTGAGTTTTATAGTTTGGATGGGATAAGCAAACAAATTATTCCATTCGTGTTCATGCTTGGATTTGCCCCCGTCTATTTTATTTCAAAAAAATTATCGCAGCGAGTTGATTTAAAATTGTGGCGCAATAACCTGTTGATTTTGGAAGTAGTAAGTCTGTTGTTGATCTACGTGGGTGGAAATTATTTGGTCGTTCGTGAGCTAAGTGTTGAGCTGACGGGGTTAGCTATTGAAGAGGGCGCGGATATCCCGTTTGCCTTTATCTTCTATACAACTACTGTTCTATTTCCTGTGATCTACTTGTTCTTCGGAATTAAAAATAAGGACATCGTATTGTTACGGGTAAGCTTGATCCTGATTGCCTTCTCTGCATTCACTTTCAAATACTATTTTAGCCTGGGGCATCCTGAAATTACACTTACCGCAGCCGGAATAATTTTGATAGTCACCGCCATCAGCGTAATGCATTACCTTAAAAAAATGCGGAACGGCTTCACGCGCGAAAACCTTCTTACGGAGCGATGGGGAAATATGAATGCTGAGGCGTTCTTGATATCGCAAACAATGGGAGGCAACCAGACCAGCCTAAATAAGTCCGACCTGTCGGGAGGCGGACAGTTCGGTGGAGGGGGGTCAACAAATGATTTTTAATTTTTGCTTTTCAGCAACGCCTGAAAATCCTCCTTCAACAAAGGATCGCTGGGTCGCTTGGCTTGCAAACTAAACACACTGCCATTGCGCGCAATCAAAACAAATGCAGGAGCATCTTTTACAGAAAAAGATTTTGCCAATTGAGAATTACTACCGATCCGATAGTTGATGATGCCATCGGAGTAAAAGCCATATCGCGAAGAAGTCAATTTCCAGTTCGCATTGTCATCGTCCAAGGAGATAAAGACAATATCAATTTTGCTCCGGTATTGTTTTTGTAATTGTTTGGCTAGTTCAATATCCAGTAGATAAGATTTAAAAGTAGGTGACCAAAAAACCAAATAGAGAATACGCTTGCCTTTGCTTGCATCTCGAAACCAATTGAATTTTTCTTCTCCATTATTGCCGCCATCATTCAGGTTAACTTCATATTGTTGATACAGCAAAAATTGTTTGTTCAGCGAAACGCCATCGCCTAAGTCGCGAATGATTTCGTCCTCGAGCGGGGTGGTTTTTAAAACCGTGTTGTTGTTCCAATACGCGGAGTCATAGGGGATATTCAATAGTTCTTCTTTGTTGGGTTCGCTACCAACAAATTTATATTTCTCATCTTTTTTCAGTTCTACCGACATCAAGTCGATGCGGAACGAATGGGTGCTGTAATCTGATGTATAACTTTTGCCTTCCCGTATCAGGTGGTAGGGATAATATTGGTTATCATATTTTCTGTAAAAGGCAGTGGTGCGAAGGGTATTACGTCCGTATGTTCTAACATCTAAAGTCTTTATAAAAGCGTAGGTGTCGGTAGTAATAAACAAAGAGCCTGTTGCTTGCGTCAGCTGCAAATAGGCGCCTGAAGTGGTGAGTACAGAATCTTTTTTGTAGGCATAGCTTACTTCGTAGACTTCTTGACCATCGTAATAAGTAACACCATTAAAAGTAAATGTGTATTTTTCAAAGTCTGTGTTAAGGTTGCTCACATCGCTATAAAACGAGAGGTGTTCGCTGGGCAACTTTGCCTGGTAACCGACTGCATCTGCTTGTAAAATGTTGTTTACGGAAATTGGCTCGTGGCCTTGGGCCATCACGGTTTTGTCTAAACTCCTTCTTAATTGGGTGACACGAATCTCATCATTGTCGCGCGCGGAAGCTTGCGCTACGCGATAGCCTTGGGGCTTCCATACGTCAACAGAGGCCTCAATCAGTCTTCCATAAGCCGAATCATCTTTACAGTAATGCCGATAAAAGAATTTTTGCAAAAAGGGTTGATTGATGTAGTTTTTTTCGGTGGCGCTAAAAGCCTTTCGAACAATTTTTCGTGGATTGAGCGCTTTGTCTATGATAATAATAGCATCTAGCTCTGTTGAAATGGGCTTGAGTTCAATTTTTTGCAGGTCTGCTGCCGAGTTGATTTCCTTTGACTCGTATCCAACGCAAGTTATTTTTAATGCAACAATTCCCGATACAGAAACCGAAAATTGACCATTGAGATTGGAGCTGGTGCCTTTGGAAGTACCTACCACGCCAATGGAAGCAAAGGGCACGGGTTTACCGGTTTCTTTATCGACTATTGTTCCTTCAACAAGCTGTTGACAAAAAGAGACAGTGCTAACGGTTAAAAAAATAAGAAGCCACCGAATCATACGCTACCTAACTTAAAGCCATTTGTTATGACTATTTTGTTTCTGCAATATGATAAAATGTTCAGTTTTAGAAAAAACTTTTTATGCCGTTTGTAGGCCCGAAAGCTTTTGATGCTTTTTTACCGAAAAATTCACTTAAAGCCTCGGCAAAAAAACTTCCGCCATCATGCACCGAGCACTGCCGCCTCCGTTTCGTTCGATAGTATTAAGGCTAGACTGAAGAATAGAATTATAGCTGGTCAACTGTATAATTTGTTTTTCAGTTAATGATTGATGTGCCTGAGACGACATGATCAAAAAATTTTCGCCAGCATTGTTTTTAACTTGCAGCATATTTCCAGCGAAATGATTCATCTGATCAAGTGAAATAGAAATTATTTCTTTTCCACTTTTTGCAATAGACGCTATTACATCGTTCCGTTCTTTTTCATCGGCAATAGCCGCTAAACAAATTACCACATATCGATCGGCCACGCACATCATCACGTTGGTATGGTAGATCGGAAAACCATTTGTATCGGTGGCTGTGAACGAAATAGGCATAAAGCCTAACTGGGAACAAAAATCATTTAGTATCTTAATATCTGTGCGCTGCGAAATACAGGCATAGGCAATTTTTGAGTCGCGGTCCAGCACCATGCTTCCCGTGCCCTCTAGAAAAGAATTTGTTGTTTCGTATGAAGAAAGATCAATTTGTCGGTTAACCTTAAATTGTTCTTTCAACTTTTCGATAACGTGGAGCTTGCGTTCGAGCCTTCTGTTTGCAGCATACATGGGATAGAGGACAATGCTACCATCGCTATGAAAAGATATCCAATTATTGGGGAAAATAGAATCGGGCGTGTGAGGTTCGGGCGTGTCATCGATAACCGTTACATTAATTCTATGTTGGCGCAGCAAGTTTACAAAGGAGTCAAACTCTTCTAGTGCCAGTTCTTGTGCATTTACGTCTTGCGTAGATTGAAACGCATTGTTGACGGCCGTTTCAGTATTAAACATAAAACCCACTGGTCGTATCATCAAAAGGTGTGAAGTATTTTGCATGGGTTACAATCTGGATTACTCTATGCTTCTATTTAAGTGTTAAATCGCATCGCGCAGCAGAGGCATACTCATGCAGTGAAACCCACCACGAGCTCGTGAAAGTTCGGCTGATGGCATCAGGATAAGCACGTCTTCCAAATCCTCCACACGTTTTTTGTTTGATTCTAATTCCTGCAGCAAATCGTGCACGTGTATCGCCTGAAACCCTTGAGCTTGAAAAGCAGCCGTAGTTTTATTGTTGCGATCGTAGCCCAACACAACACCCTCCTTTAAAGCTAAAACATTACAAGAGTCCGTCCACTGCTCGCGCAAGTCAAACGGAAACTCATTGTTTCCTGAATAGATAAAATTTACTTTTTCTTTACAGGATAAATCGACTTCACTCACGTTGATCAATAAATCTTCTAGGGTGTCAAAGCGAATAGGATTTGCTGTGTCATCCCGATGGAATTGAATGATCTTAATAGGGTCGTCCTTCTTTTTGCTTTCGAGTATTCGTTCAATGGGATCGGAGCCCTCTTTATTAATCGCTTTGCGCGAAAAGTTGCCCAGCATCACCCACACATTTCGTTTTACCTGCGTAAAAATCGTATCTATGTGCATATAATCCCTTTTCTTAGGAATCTGAATGACGGTTACCTTATCTACTATTTTTTTACCGAACAAAATATTAATCACTTGGTGAGCCGCTTCTATAGTAGTACGTTCGCTCACCCCAATAATTAAATGTTTCGCGCAGATCATCATGAGGTCTCCCCCTTCCAACGTAACTTTTTTATCGTCCGTTTCTTTGGGCATTAAAAAGTGGTGTGAGGTATCTTCAATTTCAATAATTTTATTTTCAAAGCTTGCAAAAATAGAATGATTGTGGAAAATATATTTCGCCAATAGGGCTTCGCGTGTGCGCGCTTTCTTAGCAGGACGATTCAACACGATGTAGTCGTTTACTACCACGCCAATGTCTCGGGTAAAAATAAAATTAGGAATGGGGGCATAGAGCATACGGCCATCCTTCAACGTTCCGCTGATAAAAACTTTCGCTAGTGCGATGGAATCTAGCGTTAGAAGAAAATTTTGGGTTTCATACGAGCAAAACTCGATAGCACACACAGAAGCGGCCAAATTTAATCGGATACTTTCATCCTCTAAGATTTCTGCTAGTAGCCATTGTAGTTCAATTACTTTGTCGGAACGGTGAAAATTTTTGTTGTCAGGCTTATAAAATTGACGCTTATTTTCAGGTGAGTTAATAGCAGCGAGTTTACCATGAATCTTTTCTGCATCCAGAAAGTACATTAGGATTTTAGTATAGAAATCGTACTCCTTCTCCCGTATGGTATCTAGATGAACGATATCTTCAAATAGCCAGTCTTGTGCTTTGGATGGAACAACTTTACCCAAACTACTATCTGGGCTATGAACGAGTAATCTCCGTAACGTTCCGATTTCAGAAGCAACACCGAGGACAGATGAAGGCATAAATAAAGTTTAAGAAAATTGATAATGACTGTAATCAACAGATAGTTGTTAACAAAAGCAAACTTAAGATTACATCAATCGATTGTAAATTAGTTCTCCACTCTTCTCCACATTGGCCTGGTCAAGCACGTAGGGCCGCCACCGCCTTTGTAGCTGATTTCTTGGCCTTCGTATTCCAACACAGTGGTACCAGCATCAATCAATCTTGATTTGGTGACCTCGTTTCCTTTTACCATCACGCATTGGCGTGGTGCAATGGCCAACACATTGCAACCCATCGATTCAAATTCGTGATCGGGAACCTCCACTAAAACATAGCCGCGATCAATCAATTCTTCCCGAAACAGAATGGGCATAAGTGGAGAATAAACCACTGCCAGATCTTTATCGACAGGGCTGAAAATAGACATCAAATGAAAAACATCAGATGGCCCTTTGTAATGTGGGAGTTGAACTTCCATCACTTGAATTCCCAAAGGCGTTAATAATTCTCTCAACTGACGGATGCCTTCTTGATTTGTGCGATAAGTTCTTCCTACCGCCAAAGTTTTTTCATCCAACCAAGCCACATCACCCCCTTCCACAGTGCCGGGGTTTTTTATCTCGCCCAAAATTTCCACGCCAAGTGATTTATAAATTTTGGCGGCTGCGGCTGGTTCGTTTATTCTTGCTGCTTTGCCCATCGTGCATAAAATCATTCCCTTGTCAGTGGCAATACTTGCGTCTCTACAATAGATTGAATCCATTGATACAGAATCGTCTTTTTCAAAATGCTTTATCTCGGCTCCACTTGTTCGCAAGAGTTTCTCAAAATGATAATATTCATTTTGCGCCTTATGAAAATCAGGTTCGCCTAAGAAATTCAATTCTTTCCATTGGTGACTGATCGTAGCTTGATCAACAAATGCATCGTTGGCTTTTTTAATAAACACACTTTGAAGGGTTCCGTATTCGGATTGGCAAGTTGTCTTCATGAGATCTATTATTTATTTATTTTTCATTTGGCCACAGGCTTCAAGCTTCAAGCTGAGCGGTCTGTAGCTTGAGCGTGAAGCCATTATCCTTACCAAACTCCAAATCCACAGACAAATCAGCTTGCAGCCTGAGGCCTGTAGCATGAAGCCGTTATTCTTACCGCGCTCCAAATCCACAGTCTAATCAGCCTACAGCTTAACGCTTGTAGCATGAGCCCATTAATTACTTCTCATTTTACTCCACGCATACAGCGGAACTCCCGCCATTAGCAATAAAAATCCCCAATACACAGATTCTTCTCCCGATCCTCCCAATGCCCACATCGAATAAAGAAACGCAATCAATGCGATGGTCAATTTCCCTCCATTGTTCCAGCGTACATTTTTTGATTTGATAGCGATAATGGCAAACGACACGGCTGAAAAAAGATAGGCCACTAGCACTGTCATGGTAGAAAGCAAAATAATAAACTGATAGGTGTCGGCTAAGCTTCGGCTAAAATTCATCATGATCAAGCACGAGACCAGCACGCTTGAGACAATCAAACTAATGGAAGGCACGCCGAATTTATTTTCCTTTTTTAAGATAGTTGGAAATAATTTGTCTACGGCTGCTGCCGAAGGAATTTGACCTTGCATCAATATCCAACCATTCAACGCGCCAAAGGTTGACATCACCGCACCTGCTGCCACTAGATAGCGAGCCCAATCTCCCCACATGCTGGCAGCTGCATCTGCAAAAGGCGCTTTTGACATTTGCAAATCGGTAGGAGAAAGCACACCCATAATCACAACCGTCCCAAATATATAAAGGGCTGTTACGGCTAATGTTCCATAAAGTGTAGCACGCGGAATTGTCTTTTCCGGATTTTCAACTTGCCCCGAAGGAATGGTGGCGCACTCCAAGCCTAAGAATGCAAACAGGGTGAGCGTGGCGGTAGTCGTTATGGCATTGAGGTCAGATTTTCCGCTGATATTAAAAGGAAAATAGTTTTCAGTATGGATATAAAAAATCCCACCGATGGTTACCAGCAGCAGGGGAACAATTTTTAAAATAGTCGTTACTACTTGTACATTACCCGCATTGCGAATGCCGCGTGAATTAACCCACGTAAGAAGCCAAATGGCTGATAATCCGGTAGCAATTGCCAAAGCCGGGTTTGTCCCGATCGAAGGGATGAACACGGTAAGATAACTGAGAAAGGCGACAGCAATGGCTGCGTTGGTGCTCCAAATAGAAATCCAATAACCCCACGCAAC
>JBBSCN010000046.1:0-19538 GCA_038250265.1 Cytophagales bacterium
CGCTCTAGCCAACCACTGGATCGCAACACGATGTAGACGAAGATCAAGTTTAATACAATGCCAATCAAAATGTTGGTTTGTTGATACACGGCCCGCAAAGATAGAATAGTAGTTAACGTGCCGGCACCTGCAATCAACGGAAAAGCAAGCGGCACGATAGAGCCCGTTCCTTTTGCATCCGGATCATCCTTGATAAGATCAATACCCAGAATCATTTCCATGGCGATGATAAACATGACAATGGCTCCGGCCACGGCAAAAGAACCCACATCCAAGCCAAACAGTTTTAAAATGGATTGCCCCAAGAAAAGAAAACCAATCATTAATACCGCTGCTATAAGTGTAGCCTTCTCTGCGTAGATTCTTCCTTCGCGTTTGCGAATAAGAATCACGAAAGGGATCGATCCAAGAATATCGATAACGGAAAATAGAATCAGGGTAACCGAAAAAATTTCTTTGAAGTTCATAGCGTCAATTGACCATAAAGATAATGTAAAGGCTTTACTTTTGAAAAAAAGAAAGGCCGGTAATCAACTTGGCCTATGCTGGTATGCTTGGTTATTAATTAAGGGCATTGCTAAAAATCATTGCTTTTGCAACTTCAACCCCGGTCTTTTATCTCCCCTTAGCCAGCGGGAAGAGCGGTTAGCGAAGTTCTGAGAGATGCCACTAATTAACCAATCTAAACCTATGCACTGGTTACTTGGCATGTTGAATAAAGTCTTCTGCGAATTTGGACATGTACTCAATTTCTGAAGGCTCTAACAGGTCACGCTTCTTATAGAAAATCAATCTATTTTTATGACATTCAACGTGCATCGGTTCTCTGTTTTCAAGAAACTCGATTAGCGATTTGCTAAAGAAAACCGTAATGCTCGTTTCATCTTCTCCGCGGAGGTAATATTTTTTTGAGAACGTTGGATATTCGGCAAAGTCGATATCTTTTCCTGCCATTCCTTCAAAAAGTTTCGACCAAAGGCCCTCTGGTTCCAGCGCAAAGTTGGGGATCACCCTATCTACATTGGATAGTTGCAAAACGGTAATTTGCGTTTCGCTTTTGTCTTGCATAACACCTTCTTGCAGCGAGATATCTGAAGCTTCTATTTTTCCGCTCTCACTATATTTCGCCAATGCATTTTCTTCGAACAAAATCTTATGGCCTCGCTGAATTGGAAAATCTTTAAACTTTAAAAGATTTCGGATGCGCTGAGGATAATATACGAAGTCATTTGCTTCAGCAAATTTCCTAAGCTCCATCTGCCGAGGGCTGAGTTTGATTTCTATTTTCGTCTGGTTTACGGGAGATAATTTTCTGGAAGCCAACGGATGGCCTGACATCAATTGAAAGTGTTCAAACCCCAGTATGGAAACGGATCCACCATTGTGGTGGTATTCCTCTTCAAAATGATGAAGCTGTTCCATGAAAGAATGATCAACAACGCGTGCGTCTTTAAAATTGATGGTTACCCTTTTGCCGGGCTTAATTGTTTTAAACATTTTCTTGAAACCGATGAGGTTAGAAAAAATAGCCGAATCTTTTATGGAGATAAAATACTCATCTCCATTTTCTGAAAACTCATAGTGCGGTTTGAACAAACTTCTGATAGGTGCGCCATTTACTAGATGGAAAATAAACTTCACTAAAATTCCAGAACCAACACCAATCAGTAAATCAGTAGATACAGTTACAATGACGGTGATCACAAAAATTGCCAACTGTTCTGCCCCGATTTTATAGGTCTTGTAAAACTCTTTTGGGGATGCCAATCGATACCCTACGGCAATAAGTAAAGCGGCCAACGCAGAGTTGGGTATCATTTCTATTACAGGTATAAATAAAAGCATGGCAATAAATAGGAAGAGCCCATGAAAGAAATTTGCCCAACGGGTACGTCCCCCAAAATTGACGTTGGCAGAACTCCGGGCTACTTCTGAGATCATTGGAAGGCCACCCAATAAACCAGCTAGGGCATTGCCTGCCCCCAATGCAGAAAGGTCTTTGTTTGAATTGGATTCGCGCTTGTAAGGATCCAAGCCATCAATCGCTTTTACTGTCAACAACGATTCTAAGCTATTGATAAAAAGGAACATGATTACATATTTCCAGAAGACGCCTGTTCCAATAGCTGCGAAACTAACATTGAACTTTATATTCTCCCAAAAGTTACCAATACTAACTAAATCAAAGGCTGGTTCGGTATGACGAAAATCCATGATGATGGCCATGGGGATAGTAACAACCAATACCACCATAGGAGCGGGTATCTTTTTTATGAACTTGCCTTTTAGAAGGGGCATTCCAAAAATAATGATAAGACTTATAGCCCCTACTAATGCAACGCGCGGATCAGCGTTCATAAAGGAGTGTGGAATTTTTTCGAAGAGTTCTATTGGCTCGAAACCTGTTAAGGTGGCTGGATCAATCCCTAACAAAACATGTATTTGTTTCGAAAAAATGATGAGTCCAATTGCTGCAAGCATACCGTGCACTGCCGAAGGTGGGAAGAAGTCGCTAAGCGAACCGAATTTCAAAAAGCCAAAAATAATTTGAATGACGGCCATCACCACAATAGCACCGCATGTTAGTTGGACACCCGTGATACCATCTATGTTTAGCGCACCCAATTCTGTGACTGCACCAGCGCAAATCGTAATAAGCCCCGCGGCAGGGCCTTTAATAGTAAGAGCAGAGCCAGCAAAAATACTGACCACCATACCGCCAATCATGGCCGTGAGCACCCCCATCGCAGCAGGGAAGCCGCTTGCTTTGGCAATGCCGAGACTTAGTGGGAGCGCGAGTAAGAATACAAGAAAGCCAGCGATGGCATCTACCTTCCAGTTTTGTTTGAGGCCTTCGAGGCCGTCTTTTGGAATTTCAAGTGCTTTCATGTTTTGTGTTTGGTTGGATAAACAAACTGAATATCACAAATCGTAACGTACTCAAAATTGAAACGTTTCCCAAGAGATTTTGGATTTCAGAGAAACAAAAGCGCCCGACTGTGATCACAGTCAGGCGCCTACTTGGTTATCAGCTACAGCCAGCTCAAAAAATCTACGATCGCTGAACTGTTCTTTTTGCTAAATATTATTTGTGTTAGAGTATTACTTCCATCCACCTCCCAATGCTTTATAAATATTGACCATTGCATTCATTTGTTGCTTTTTGGTTTCCACTAATTCAAATCGAGATTCCAGCGCATCGCGTTGTGTCAAAAGAACTTCCATGTAGTCGGCCCGTGCTGATCTGAACAAACGAATTGAAATATCGATCGACTCATTCAATGCCTCTACTTGTTTATCTTTCAAATCATAGCTTCTCTTCAGATTGGCCATGTTCGAAAGTTGATTAGCCACTTCGATGTATGCAGTAAGTATAGTGCGCTCGTAATTGTATACGGCTTGGATCTGTCTTGCGTTAGCATTGTAATACATTGCCTTGATGGCATTCCTGTTGATCAAGGGCTGTGTTAAGCCTCCAACCATATTATACAAAAAAGACTCAGGTTTAGTTATGAAGTATGCTGGATTGAATGCCTCAAAGCCGACACCAGCAGAAATATTTAGCATAGGATAAAAGTTTGCTTTCGCTGATTTCACATCCAGTTTAGTAGCAGCGAGCTCACGTTCGGCTTGGCGGATATCCGGGCGATTTTGCAAAAGCTGCGAAGGAATGCCTATATTGATACTGTCTGGTTTTAGGTAGATGAACACGTCAGAATTTCGTATGATAGCCTGGGGGAATCGTCCCACTAGAAAATTAATTTTATTCTCCGTCACTATGATACTTTGCTGGATGTAGTAAAGGCGGCTTTGATTTTTAAGTACCTCGGCCTCAAACCTGCGCACGGCTAGCTCAGTGACCTTTGCTGCGGTTTTTTGTTGACGTACAATTTCCAGCGCATTCAGCTGAATTTCAATTTGTCTTTTCAGGATCACCAGTTGATTGTCCAACGCCATCAGTTCAAAATAGGAGTTGGCAATTTCGGCAATCAAATGTGTGACCATGAAGTTCTTCCCTTCATTGCTCGCTAAATATCTGAACGTTGCTGCTCTCTTTGCATTCCGTAATTTACTCGAAATGTCGGCTTGCCACGAAACGTTGGCAGCCAAAAGTAAATCGGGTAGGGGATCTGGAATTTGTTTCCCTGGGGCAATTTCGTTGGCAGCGTCAACCGCACCCGGTCTAGTAAATCGACTTGCCTTGTCAACGCCAGCCGCTGCACCGATATTCACAAATGGTAAGTATTCTCCTTTTCTACCTCTCACTTCATTTTTTGCAATATTGATTTCTTGCAAAATAATGTTCAGTTCCTGATTGTTTTGAAGTGCGGTGTCAATTAGTCCGCTCAAATTTGGATCAGTAAAAAAATTTTTCCATTTCAATTTAGCGGTGTTGGTAGAGTCTGTAGAACTTTTAAGGCTTTGAGGCACTACCTTATTTTCTTTTCTCGGTACCATCGAAGAAGGTATTGAACAAGCTGAATACAAAAGAGCAATACAGCCTATTCCAATATAGCTTACTATTTTATTAACGCGCATGTTTGTCACTGTCTTTAGTTTGGGGGAAATCGTCCATTTTGTGAACCAGGTTTTCTGAAAGGGGATCCTGATTTTCATCTTTGATCATCTTTTGTCCTTCCGCTAGACTTCCAAAGATGTAGTATAAGCCAGGTACAATAATTACTCCAAATAGCGTTCCGAAAAGCATACCTCCAAGTGCAGATGATCCAATGGTTCTGTTACCAATGGCGCCAGCACCATGGGCAAGCACAAGAGGTATTAGACCGGCAATGAACGCGAAAGAAGTCATTAATATTGGACGGAAACGAACTCTGGCACCTTCGATAGCTGCCTCAAGTATAGTTGCCCCTTTTTCATGTTTCTGTACGGCAAACTCCACAATCAATACGGCATTCTTTCCGAGCAGTCCAATCAACATGATTAAGCCAACCTGTGCGTAAATATCATTTGCGAGTCCCATTGTTTTTATAAACATGAAGGAACCGAATACCCCTGCGGGCAATGAGAAAATCACAGCCAATGGTATTATAAAACTTTCGTACTGTGCACACAATACCAAATAGACGAATGCCAACACAATCAAGAAGACATAAATTGCTTCGTTTCCGCGTCTCACTTCATCATACGAAAGGGCTGCCCAATCGATATCGTATCCGCGAGGCAAAACTTTACCAGCCACTTCTTTTACAGCCGCGATCGCTTCACCACTACTATATCCTTTTGCGGGGCCGCCCCGGATCGCTGCGGTGTTGTACATATTAAACCGGTTGATTTCATTGGCACCTTGCTTTTTCTTGATTTTCATAAACGCTGAAAATGGAACCATCTCACTACGGTCATTTTTTACCCATAGATTCAAAACATCTTGAGGAAGTTGCCTGAATTCCGGAGCGGCCTGCACAAACACTTTGAAAAAGCGTTGGTATTTGATAAAACCTAGCTCGTACGTACTTCCCACAAAAATGGAAAGCGTATTCATGGCATTGCCGATCGAAACACCTTTTTGCATGGCCAATTGATTGTCGATCTCAATTTCATATTGTGGATAGTTGGCACTAAAAAAAGTGAACAAGCCTGTTAATTCTTTGCGCTCTTCCAATGCTTCCATGAATACATTCTTAACTTTTTCGAGATCATCATAAGTTCCGTCTGGATTTTTGTCAAGCATCTGCAATGCAAAGCCGCCTGCTGCACCAAAACCTGGTACGGCCGGAGGATCGAAGAACTCTATTGTAGCACCCGGAAGCTGTTTGGCTATTTCTTCTAACTCAAGAGTTATTTCTTGCACAGTATGTTCCCGTTCAGACCATGGTTTTAAGTTGATCAAGCACGTTCCAGCATTAGACCCCCGCCCTTCTGTTAGCACTTCATAACCCGCGATGGAGGAAACCGATTGGATTCCGTCTACCTTGGCGATAAGCTTTTGAAGTTGAAGAGATATATCGTTAGTTCGCTCAAGTGTAGAACCAGGAGGAGTCTGCACGATCGCGTAAAGCATTCCCTGATCTTCGCTAGGAATAAATCCAGAAGGTAGGTTGCTAGCTATCAAAACAATTCCGCCCGTAAAAGCAAGCCAGAGAACGACTGTCACCCATCTGCGTCCAGCAATAAGTTGTAAAAGCCATACATACTTCTTCGTCAGTTTTTCAAATAGAATATTGAAACCATCTAAAAAATTGTTGAGTATATTTTTCTTTCTTGCCTTTCCATGGGTATTCTTTAAGATCATGGCGCAAAGAACCGGGGTAAGCGTAAGCGCGATAAGACCAGAGAGAACAATCGAACTTGCCATGGTAATAGAGAACTGCCGATAGAATACACCAACAGGGCCCGACATAAAAGCAATTGGAACGAACACGGCCGTCATGAGTAACGTGATCGCGATTACCGCCCCGCTGATCTCTCCTAATACTTTTTGAACAGCCTTGAAGGGCGAGATATGTTCCTCCGCCATCTTGGCATGCACGGCTTCCACCACCACAATGGCATCGTCTACCACAATACCAATTGCTAATACAATTGCAAATAGCGTAATCATGTTGATGGTAAGTCCGAAGGCTTGCATAAAGATGAATGCACCGATTAACGAAATAGGAACGGCCAACGTAGGAATAAGTGTCGAACGCCAGTCGCCTAAGAAAATGAATACCACCAAGGCTACCAGAATGAATGCGTCCCGTAAGGTATGGACCACGTTTTCAGTGGATGCATCCAAGAATTTAGAAACATCATAACTGATTTCAATTTTCATTCCGGGAGGAAAGTCTTTCTCTAACTCGTCCAGTTTCTTTTTTACGTTGGCAATTACTGCGCTGGCATTACTTCCATACGTCTGTTTGAGTACGATAGCGGCCGAAGGATAGCCATTGATATTGGAATAAATATCATAATACTCACTACCCAAATTTACAGTTGCTATGTCTTTCAGTTTCAGTATTTCTCCCTTGGCATTTGCCTTTATAATTATATTCTCATACTCTTTCGGATCGCTGAATCGATCAGAATACGCCAACACGAATTCAAGCGCTTCTGCACGTTTCGAATCACCACGGCCGATACGACCGGGCTTACCAATGATACTTTGGTCAGCCATCGCGTTCATAACTTCATCCGGTGATATCTCATAGGCACGCATCCGATCTGGATTTAACCAAACCCGCATGGCATATTGTCGACTTCCTAAAATCCGGGCTTGACCGATACCATTGATCCGCTGCAACTCGGGTATCATCGTAACCCCCGCATAGTTGAACAAGAATTTCATGTTCGCGTTCTTGTCCGTGCTGTATAGGTTCACGTACATAAGCATACTGGGGATCACTGGCGTGATAATTACACCCTCGCGCTGCACCAGTATCGGAAGCCTGTTTCGTACTTGTTCTACGCGGTTGGAAACTTGAACCAATGCTTGATTAATATCGGTGCCCGGTTCAAATATTACCTGAACGTTGGCCTCACCTGCACTCGTAGCATCGGAGGACATATAGCGCATTCCCCATGCTCCGTTAATTGCCTGCTCAATTGGAATAATAACTGACTCGGTAAGGGTTTTTGCGCTGGCTCCAGGATAAGAAGCTGACACCATTACCACAGGTGGCGCAATAGAAGGGAACTGTGAGGTAGGCAGCGTATTGATTGACAGTACGCCCAGAAAAATAATGACGAGCGAAAGTACAATCGCGAGTACTGGCCGCTTTAGAAATGCATTAAACATTTTATATTTTTTGTTAGATGGAATTTATTCGACATACACTTTTAAGCGAGGCATAACGGTTTTCATGTCCTCGAACTTATACGCACCAATTTTTTCTTCATCCCTTACCTTGCGTATGCCCTCTAGCATGATTTTATCGGTTTCGGTAACGCCAGAAGAAATAAAGTACAAGTCGGGCAGCTCACCGCTGATGGTGATTTCCCGCTGTCGGATGATGTTGTCTTTATCGACTACGAAGACATATTTTTTCTCTAGCACTTCAAACGTTGCTTTTTGTGGAATTATCAATGCGTTTTTAAGAAGCGCAGTAGCAATTATGTTTCCTGTTTCCCCATGGCGTAGCAGCGTTTGAGGATTGGGAAAAGTGGCGCGAAAGGCGATGTTGCCCGTTTCATTATTAAAGTCTGCCTCAATTGCTTTCACATATCCGGGATACTCAAATAGTTCGTTATTTGCCATCTTTAGCTTTACTTTCATAAGGCTATCTTTTTTCAAATGCGATTTATAATTCAAGTATTCGGCCTCGGGCACATTGAAGTAAACCCACATCTCGCTATTATCAGAAAGTGTAGTTAACAAATCTCCTTCATTAATCAGACTCCCTAATCGCACTTGAAAGCGATCCATGATTCCGTTAAAAGGAGCTCTGATTTCTGTAAAGCTCAAGTGAACTGAAGCTAAAGACACTTCGGCTTTTGCTTTGTCAAATTTTGCTTTGGCCAGCGCGAGCTCATTGGGCGAAACCACGTTGCTATCCGCCAATTGCTTGGTGTTTAGAAATTCGATCTCGGCAAACTTGGCTTCTGCCTCTGCCTTTTGCAGTTCAGCTCGATATATCAGCGGCATGATTTGAAACATCATTTGCCCTTTTTTGATGAATTTCCCTTCATCCACATATATATTCTGCAAATAGCCCTTCTCTAGCGCTCGCAGTTCAATGTGCTGTATCGCCCGGATTTGACAGACATAAGAACGAGTGATCAGTGTGTCTCTTTTTAGTGGACTCGTGACCAAGAATTCGTATTCTTCCTCCTTTTCTTTGTGTTTTGGCGAACAACTCGTAAAGCACACTGAGGCGCATAAACCGACAATTACTAGAATTCTTCGTATCATGTTTTACTCTTTAAAATTTTATCGTTTTTTATTTTTTTAATTAAGTCATTTCAGAATTTTCCAAATGCATATTTTTGATTTGAAAAACAGAAATAGCTAATATCCTAACTGGCTCGGGTGAATTTAGTAGAGCTTACGCAAAGGTTTTCAAACCTTATACGCAGCCATGTGAACGAGGTCACACTTGAGAAAAATCAAATCAAAAAAGTGCAGTTAAGTTTGAAGATAGGGGAAGTCTCAAACTTTTCGTTTTCGTAAGAAGAAAGGTACTTAATAGATTCTACTTCTTGATAGGATAGACGAGATTGTAGGGAAGTGAGGTAGGCTACCGCCTGAACATCTTCGCGTCCTTCTTCTTCATTTATATTTTCTTCGAGTAGAAAGGCTACGATATTTGATTTATTTTTTTTGGTAAACGATTGGCCTAGTGCAATGGAAGTATTTGCGCCTTCTGATAGAAAAGAGAATGCTGCCGAAGAATAGAGCAACTGAATTACACAGAGCACTATGGCAATTGACTTGAAAATAAAATGTACTTTGGCTGTCTTGTGAAACATATCGCTTTGTAAAAGTGGTAAATTTTATTTTAAAATCAATATTCCTTAATCTCTTAATTTTAGCAAACGATTGAAAGTCGTTGGTTTTCTTCTTCGCTACCAAGGTGATAGTAAGACTATCATGTATAGGTGTCGAAGACTAATCTGGGCACCGACACCCCACCTTTAGGTTCACTAGAAATATTGCGTGTAAGCAGTTTTCCTAAACTGATCTTTGAATACCTTTCTGGATGCGTGGTTTCTTTTTAACTTGACGCAACTCAGGGCAATGCGACTGTAACTAGTTACTTCAAATAAAATGAAAACATCCAATTCTTCTTTTGACGAGCATGCGGTGATCCATGATCTCAAGCATTACCTGCCTGCACAAGCTCCGTTAAAAGATTTCATTCATCACAACACATTGCATGCTTTCCAAAATCTAAAATTCAAAGATGGCGTTCGAAGCGCCTCTGAGATCTTGGGATATCGTTCTTCCCTGTCTTTGTCAGACTTCCGTAAACTCTATGAAGAAAAGTTGATCCATCCCGATATCTTAGACCGGATCATCAGAGAAAAAAAAGGATCGTATTTTGACGAATGGAAGAAAAATGTCTTAACTAAAAGATATGAGATAAATACGCTGCCGCGGATTGGTTCGCTGCGAGCCTGTTGGAAGAAGCACTACCAGATTGATTTGGATTCGTTGGTTCAACCCATTCTCTTTCGCATTCTGTGCAGTTATCTGGATCAAGGAATTTCGGTATGGAACTTTCCCATTCGCGAAAAGACTTTTCTGGCAGCTATTCGAGAGATGGAGCAGAATAGTTTCTCGAGTCTATTTAGGCGAAAGCGCGCCAAAGAGTTGTTGCTCACTACCAATTGTGAGATTTCCTACCTTTTGAAAATATTGGTGGGTGGTGAGTCACTCTTTAAACAATACCTTTTTGATCAGCAATTTGCTCATCAAGGTTGGTCGGGGATGGTTTCTACCATCGAAGATCAACCCTTTACTATTCTAGATCCGCGCCAACTTTCTATGCACGACTTGATTGTGTTTGAACTGTTGATGGAGATCGATGCACTAGATTATGAGTTTGAAAAAAAATGGGAGCCCCTCAGCAAAAAATTGTTGCAGCCGCCCGTAGAGTTGTTTTCGGATGTTGTGGAAACAGAAATGCATGAAGTCTTATTTATTTGGCAACAGGCTTTTGAGTGGAGCTACTATGACCAAGTATTGGCGGGTATTGTCTCACAAAAAAATGAAGATCATGTCATTGAGAATAAAAGCTTTCAAGCCATGTTCTGCATTGATGACCGCGAGTGTTCGTTTCGCAGGTATGTTGAGAGGTTTGATCAGTCGTGTGAAACGTTTGGCACACCCGGTTTCTTTTCAACAGAATTTTATTATCAACCCGAGGGGGGGAAATTTTACACAAAGCTTTGCCCTGCGCCCGTTACGCCAAAGTATCTGATCAAAGGAATTGGTGGTGAGAAAAGAGAAAAGGATTTTTATTTAAGTAAAGAGAGCCACTCGTTTTATGGAGGTTGGCTTATTTCACAGACGTTAGGCTTCTGGTCTGCCTTCCGTTTGTTCTTGAATATTTTTAAACCATCAATGGGCCCTGCCGCTGCTTCTTCCTTCAAGCACATGAGTAAGAATTCAAAGCTTACCATTGAAAACACGAATCCCGAAGATCGGGAAAATAATTTGCAGATTGGATTTAATGTGGAGGAAATGGCTACGCGGGTGGAAAATTTATTGCGAAGCATAGGCCTAGTGAAAGATTTTGCACCGATCATTTATGTAATTGGCCATGGGGCCAGTAGTGTAAACAATCCCCACTATGCCGCGTATGATTGCGGAGCGTGTTCGGGCAGAGCAGGTTCTGTCAACTCGCGCGTGGTTTCGTTTATGGCCAACCACTCCGGTGTTCGCGCAATTCTCAAGGGAAAGGGAATTGAAATCCCCGCAGCCACGCAGTTCATGGGCGGCCTGCACGACACCACACGTGATGAAATTATTTTCTTCGATGAGAATTCACTATCTGCCATCAATCTTAAAAATCACAATAGGCACGAAGAGGTTTTTACGGAGTCATTGGATTATAATGCCAAAGAACGTTCGCGAAGGTTTGTCTCTATTGATACGCAGATGCCACCGCAGAAAATTCATGAAAAAATTCGAGTTCGGTCGGTATCACTGTTTGAACCTCGGCCAGAATTGAATCACGCTACCAACGCATTGTGCATTGTAGGTAGGAGAGAGCTATCAAAACATTTATTTCTCGACAGGCGGTCATTCATGAATTCGTTTGATTACATGGTGGACCCAGAAGGAAAGTACTTGCTTGGAATTTTACGGGCGATAGCACCTGTATGTGGGGGCATTAACTTAGAGTACTTTTTTTCTCGCGTGGACAATCAAAAGCTAGGTGCTGGAACCAAGCTGCCACACAACGTGATGGGGTTGGTGGGCGTTGCCAACGGAATTGATGGCGATCTGCGCCCGGGACTTCCCAGCCAGATGATTGAGGTGCACGATCCCATTCGCTTATTGGTAATTGTAGAGCATTTCCCTGAAGTGGTTTTGCAGACTATTCAGAAGGAAGACCCTACCTATGAATGGTTCGTGAATGAATGGGTGCTGTTGGTAGTGGTACACCCGGAAAATCACGCGTTGTTCCTTTTTAAAGAAGGTGAATTCCATCCGTATCAACCAACCATAACAACCATTGAAACGGCTCCGAATTTGGAATCCATCATTGAATCCCATCAACAAAATCTTCCTGTTTACGCTATATCTTAAGAAACCATGACGGCTTTTCTTGACTATTTTATTTTGATTCCCCTGCTCGGTTTTTTGGGAAGTCTATTTTTGCCCAAGAGCAATGAAACACTGATTTCCCGCTGGGCATTTATTTCAGTGGCAGTTCACATGTTTGGCTTCCAGTTGTTTTTGATTTATTGGTTGACACAAGGACATCCTGCTTTGAATTTAAAAGATTTGGTATTGTTGAAAACGCCCGATTACGAATTCTTTATTGATTTTTACTTTGACAACATCACAGCAGTGTATGTCTTTGTTGGTTCGTTGCTTACTTTCATGGTCACGCTTTATAGCCGATATTACTTGCATAGAGAGGTCGGTTACAAACGGTTCTTCAACACCATTCTTTTGTTTTATTTAGGTTACAACCTAGTGGTTTTTTCCGGTAATCTGGAAACCCTTTTTATAGGATGGGAGATTTTGGGCATTTCTTCATTTTTGTTGATCGCCTTTTATCGCGATCGTTACTTACCGGTGAAAAATGCGGTGAAAGTATTTTCTATTTACCGGGTGGCAGATGTGGGTTTGATGTTGGCCATGTGGATGAGCCATCACTTGTGGCACGAAAGTATCACGTTTGATAAGCTAAATAATGTTGACTTAGTCCATGCGCAATTGCAAACCCACAGTTGGATAGGGGTGTTTATAGCGATGATGTTTTTATTGTCGGCAGCAGCAAAATCAGCGCAGCTACCTTTTTCATCTTGGTTGCCACGGGCGATGGAGGGGCCTACACCTTCCAGTGCGATTTTTTATGGATCGCTCTCTGTTCATTTAGGTGTTTTCATTATGTTACGCACATATCCATTTTGGCAAGAGCAACTTTCGGTAAGAATATTAACCGGCTTGCTCGGATTTACAACTGCCATCATTGCCACCGGCATTGCCCGCGTTCAATCTTCAGTAAAGAGCCAGATCGCCTATTCATCGATCGCACAGATCGGACTGATATTTATTGAGATTGCCGCAGGATGGGGGGCGATTGCGCTGGTTCATTTTGCAGGCAATGCGTTTTTGCGTACGTATCAGCTATTAGTTTCTCCTTCTGTGGTGAGTTATTTAATCCGTGAGCAATTTTACAAATTCACCCCGCGCCTTCGATCCATTGAGGATTCATTTCCAGAGAAAATGCAGTACACACTTTATATCCTTTGCATTAAAGAGTGGAATTTGGATTCGATGATGTATCGTTATTTGTGGAACCCAGTTAAGAGAGTTGGTCAGTACTTTAATTTCCTAACGTTCAATCGCGTATTGATATTATTGGTTCCGATATATATTATTGGTGTGATCTGTGCCTATCATAAAGATGTAATACCAGATAGCGTGGAGGACACCTTGCCTATTATTTTCTCACTCTTTGGGTTGAGTTGTGTACTCAAAGCCTTTACCGAACGAAGAAAGGCCAACATGGCTTGGCTTTTGGTAATCATGAATCACTTCTGGGTGGCACTAGCAATTTCATTCAACGAAAATTTTACATTCGATGAAATACATTTGTATTTGATTGGGGTAGCTGTATCGGGTGTGATTGGTTTTATTTGTTTAGAAAGACTTAAACTTTTGGAAGGCAGTATAGATTTGGATCAGTTCCATGGCCATTCCTACCGACATCCAAAGATTGGGTTGGTGTTTTTGCTGGCTTGTTTGGGCGCTACTGGTTTTCCGATCACTCCAACATTTATTGGGGAAGATTTAATTTTCAGTCATATCAGAGAAGATCAACTGGTGTTGGCCTTCTTCACTTCCCTCAGCTTCGTGATTGACGGATTAGCCATCATTAGAATTTACGCGAGACTATTTATGGGGCCGCACTCAAAATCGGTGTACGATATGGCGTATCGATCTTCGTAGTGGTTACCGATCTACACTTTCTAGTTTCTAGTTTTTAGTTATTGGCAACCAGTAACCGGAAACTAGTAACGGCTATGCTACTTCTTATTCATTAGATACAGCAACGCCAATGCGTAACCTTCTAGGCCAAAACCGGTAATGAGGCCCGCACATTTAGAAGTGATGATGCTCTTATGCCGGAATTCTTCGCGTGCATAAATATTGGAGATGTGCACTTCCACCACGGGCGTCTTGATCGCTCCAATGGCGTCATGAATAGCAATAGAGGTGTGGGTGTATGCACCGGCATTCAAAATAATGCCCTCGTATTCGAAGCCAACCTCCTGAATTTTATTGATGATTTCCCCTTCTACATTTGATTGGAAGTAACTGATTTGGATGGTACTAAAACTTGATTTCAGATTTTGGAAAAACGTATCGAAGTCGGTGTTTCCGTAAACTTCGGGTTCGCGCGTGCCCAACAGGTTGAGGTTGGGGCCATTGATTAGTTGGATTTTCATTGGGGCAAGATAAAAATTTAGATGTAAATGTATGAGTTTAGATTTATGTAATTTCCCGATGTGAATTGGATATCTTACATCAAACAATTTGGCGACTACCTGAAACTGGAGCGATCCCTTTCCGACAATTCGATTCAAGCCTATGTGCGCGATGTGGAAAAGCTCAATCAGTTCATCGAGCTGAACTATAAAGGCGTAAGCCCGCTGGCCATTACGTCAAAGCATTTGCAGGGATTTCTGGAATTCATCAATGAGCTGGGGATGAGTACTCACAGCCAAGCCCGAATTTTATCGGGGCTGAAGGCGTTTTACAAATACCTGCTGTTTGAAGAACTGCTGGATAAAGATCCCACTTCGTTAATCGAGGGCCCAAAAATCGGAAGAAAGCTGCCCGACACGTTGGAGTATTTGGAGATCGAAAAACTACTAGTTGCCATTGATCTTTCAACCCCGGAAGGCGCTAGAAGTCGTGCGATGATTGAAGTCCTTTACAGTTCGGGGCTTCGGGTTTCTGAATTGGTAGAATTAAAAATTGCCAACGTCTATTATGACCTTGGTTTTTTACGGGTAGTTGGCAAAGGAAACAAAGAGCGCCTTGTGCCCATTGGCCGCGAAGCACTGAAATATTTGAAAATTTATTTAGACCAGATCCGTGTTAACGTTCCAGTAAAAAAGGGATATGAAAGTCATGTTTTTTTGAACAACAGAGGAACTAAAATTTCCCGCGTAACTATTTTTACAACGATCAAAAAATTAGCCTCACTTATTGGCTTGAAAAAATCCATCAGCCCTCATACGTTCCGTCACTCGTTTGCCACTCATTTGATTGAAGGAGGCGCTGATCTCAGGGCTGTTCAAGAAATGCTGGGGCATGAGTCCATTACTACCACAGAAATCTATACACATTTGGATAGGGATTATTTGCGTCAGGTAATTCAAGAGTTTCATCCGAGAAGTTGAAGTTAGGTAGCGCGCACCCTCTACACTGTAGACAGGGGCGACCAAACGAAATAAACGCCAGAGTTCTGGCTAACTGATCTTAAGTAAGGCATCAAATCACCTTACTTTTTGAGACTCGCACCCTTTAGTTCTTAACTTCCGATAGCCTATATTTGTGACATGAAGTCTCTTTTTATTTCTGTGTTTTTGGCTGCTTCTTTAGCCGCACATTGCCAGACGATTTCTGTTGAGTATGACAAAACTCGAGATTTTACCAAGTATAAAACTTTTAGCTTTGGTCGAAGTCAGATCACAACGCCCAAAGACGAAAAACAGGTAGACAATGCCACGGTGGATCGCTGGATTGTGGGGGCGATTAAAAGTCAACTAGAACAGATTGGCCTCACAAAAACTGATTCAGCAGCTGATCTTATCATCACTTACACAGAAGGAACCATGGCGAGGACCGATTCTGAACAATTAGGTCCATTGGCACTCACGCCAGGAAACAACCCTGATCGCAACTTCACTTTTCGATATCGACAGTCGAATTTAGTTATTGATATGAACGATCGCAGTGGCAATCTCATTTGGCGTGTGAACTCGACCACCAATATGACATCCACTGAAATTGAAAAAACTGTTGATGTGATTGTAGCCAGAGGCTTTAAAAAATTTGCCAGGGCGCATCGCAAAAAGAAAAAGTAATTATTGTGTATAAACTTTTCATCCGACCTTTACTATTCCTGTTTGAGCCCGAGCAAATTCATCATTTTTCCTTTTCGTTTTTAAAATCAGCTTGTTCGCTACCGGGGGTCAAAAAATTGCTCGCTTATTTTTTTGTCGTACACAGTAAAAAATTGGAGAGAGAGCTCTTCGGTATCCGGTTTACCAACCCAGTCGGCTTGGCTGCCGGCTTTGACAAAGATGCCAAGTTGATTGATGAACTTGCTTGTTTTGGTTTTGGATTTATTGAAATTGGGACGCTTACGCCAAGGCCACAACCGGGAAATGATAAGCCGCGATTGTTTCGTTTGCCGGCCGACAAGGGATTGATCAATCGATTGGGTTTTAATAACGGTGGCGTATCAGCCGCGGCCCAACGATTGGTAAAAAGAAAATCAAATGTGATTGTAGGAGGAAACATAGGCAAGAATAAAGTTACGCCCAACGAAAATGCCTTTGACGATTACAAAATTTGTTTTGAAGAATTGTATCCGCACGTAGATTATTTTGTGGTGAATGTAAGCTCGCCCAATACCCCAGGCCTGCGTGAGCTTCAAGAAAAGGAGCCGCTTAAAAAATTATTGACAGGAGTGAAACAACTGAGTTTTAATAAGCCAACGCCAAAACCTATTCTGTTAAAAATTGCGCCTGACTTAACAGATACACAGCTCGCAGACATCGTAGAGATTTTGATAGACACCAAAACGGATGGAGTGATTGCTACCAACACCACCATTACTAGAGAGGGGCTTTCAACAGATGCAAAGGAAATTGAGCGGATTGGAAACGGAGGGTTGAGCGGCAAGCCGCTGGCGGCAAGATCGAATGAAGTCATCTCGTTTTTGCGTTCGCGGTTGGGAAAAAATTATCCGATCATTGGCGTGGGCGGAATTATGTCATCAGACGATGCGCTCGCGAAAATTAGCGCAGGTGCGGACTTGATTCAAATTTACACGGGCTTTGTTTACGAAGGGCCTGGGTTTGTAAAAAAATTAAATGAAGCAATCCTAAAATCCCGTTGACGAATGATTGTGATTCGTGAGTACATCCAGCGAAAGCGCCAGACTTATCTCGTGCGAATTGAAGTTGAGTGCAGAACTTTTACCCGGCAGCTCGAAGACATAACCCAATCTCGCATTTTTGTAAATACCCTGCAATAATACTCCATAGGTGTTGAGGTTACGTGTAAATAGCCCAGCAGTGTAAAGTTTGTTGAAAGTAAAGTTTGCATTTAAGTCAATAGAGGCAGGTGAACCTTTTGTCAGACGGAGTAGAGTGGAAGGCTTAAACTCAATGCGCTCCGCGAGGAATATAAGATAAGAGCCAAACAAATAATAATTCTGGCTGTAGATTTGAACTTGCGCTGATTGATTGCCTTGGTTCACCGTTCCCGAGTTCGGCAGAAGTTGCGGCACAGAGAGGCCAACAGAGTAACGATCATTTTTCAGCAGCACTCCCACGCCCGTGTTGAATTTTGTTTCCGTGAAAGGAGCGAAAAGCACATCGGGATTCAATGGCCGCACTCCACCTAAATCGGTGGCGTATTGGGTAAAGCCCAACTGCATACCGAAAGAAAAAACAGAGTTGGTCAGTTTGATTTTGTAGGCAGCGGTACCACCATACTGGGTTACTTTGATGTCACCGATTTTATCCTGCACGAAGATCATGCCCGCACCAACTTTGTTATTGGCCAGCGCAATATGCCCATTAAAATTAAAAGATACCGGCCCTCCCTCAATGCCCGCCCATTGCGAGCGGTAGGCGAGGCCTGCGTAGAGCCGGTCATTGCTTCCCGCGAAGGCGGGATTGATGAGCATTGGGTTGTTGAAGTATTGCGAGTACAAGGGGTCTTGTTGCGCCATGGCACAAGGAATCAGAATAATTAAAACCGCAGCGAGTAATAAGTATTTCATTTTAGTTGTTTTTAAAAGTTGTGTTGACGTTTGACGTGTTAAAGGGCTATTGAGGTGTTGACGTGTTAAAGTGTTGACGTGTCGAAGTGTTAAGTGTTGGATTGCAACCTCCTAACTTCTAACTCATATTCTAAATTCTAACTCCTAAATTCTAAATTCTAACTTCTAACTTCTTTGCATTCCAATTACCTCTTCAGCGAAATAAACCCTGTCTGCATTTTCTTTCCACTAGCAAATTCAATTTTATAGAAATAGATTCCTGTAGGAAGGTCACTGCCACTATTGCTCACACCTTTAAACACCACAGATGAATTGTTGTAGTTCGATGCGCTCCATACTTCGTTTTGCCAACGGTCAAAAATAGTGACCGAGTTATTTTTGGTTTCAGGAATTAGTTCGATGTACTCAATGGTAAATACCGGGTTTGCGCCATTGGGCGAGAGCGCATTGTAGACCACCACATCGCCAGCCACTTCAATTTCGAATTGTTGTGTGGAACAGTTTCCATTGTTATCGCAGGCACGGATTGAAAAAATTTCTTTGCCGGTGAAAGCAATCCCTTGATAGCTGATGGTGAGTACTCCGTTGGTAATGGTTCCAATAGCGCCACTAGAGGGCGGCACTGTTAATTGAATTGAATTTATATTGAGTGTTCCAGAAGTAGTGATCAATGGCTTCAGGTCAATGGTTACTATGCCCCCTACAGTTGTGGAGAGAGGTGCGGTATTGATGATAGGCGGTTGAGCACACAGACCTGTGATCATAGCGATCACTAATGTGCGCGCACTTTCACACGTTCCATTGTTGATGGAGACATAATACGTGGTTGTGATTGTCAGCGATGGAGTGGTATAACTACTATTGGTCTGTCCCGTCAGCGCTGTTCCGCCCGTTGCAAAGGTGTACCAGCGGTATTGTCCGCTTGTTCCGCCTGATGCGTTTAGAATAATTGCAGATAGAGAGCAGCCCGATGCTCCGGTTGTAATGGGCGCAGCCGGAAGCGTATTGATGGTAGCGATTACAGCAACACGTGCACTTTCACAAGATCCAATCATAATGGAAACGTAGTAGGTTGTGGTTGCCGTTAACACGGGTGTTGTAAAACTATTATTCACTTCGCCCGAAATAGCTGTTCCGCCAGTAGCTACATCATACCACCGGTAATTTCCGTTTACAGTTCCGGAGGCAGTGATGGTTACAGTTCCATTACCACATCGGCTATTGGAGATTGTACCAGGCGGAGGTGGAGGATTGCAGATGGTGAAGTTGCTAACACTTATTGCCGTGTAACAGCCGACAGTGACTGAAATTTTTCCTGTCGTTGCACCGGTAGGTACTATGGTAGTGATGCTGGTTGTAGTAGCGGACGTTGCAGTGGCAGTTACATTATTA
>JBBSCN010000047.1:0-19499 GCA_038250265.1 Cytophagales bacterium
GTATGGCTGTGTAAGCAAGCAGCGCGAAGAGTGTTACAAATATCTTTTTCATGGTTATTGTTAGTTAGAGTTTTAGAAGTAGCCCGATCAGTCATTTCAAAACTGACCGGGCTTGTTTCAATGATTAACGGATTAACGTAAAGTGACCTTTATATACTGTATTGGTGGAGTCGTTAAGCCGCACCAGGTAGTAGTAAGTACCCAGCGGCATCTCTTTACCGTTGTACGATCCATCCCATTGGCGGGTATAGCCCTTGTTATAGAAGAGTTCCATACCATCGCTGTTGAATATTTTCATCTCGCAATTAGGATACGCATTCAGGTTAGGAACATTCCAGGTATCATTTACACCATCGCCATTGGGCGAAAAGGCCGTAAAGATCACGGGGTTTCCGTTCTCATTTTCAGTGGCATCGATCAGGGTAATGGTAACCGCTACTGCGTTGCTCACTCCGTTGCCATCTGTCACTGTGATCCACAGGGTATGGGTGGGTTGAGTTTCGAAATCCAACTCAGCGTTTTTCATCAAGGTAATTTTTCCGGTAAGCGGGTCTATTTCAAATACCCCACTCTCATCTTGGCTAGTTATAGTCCAGTTGGTGAAAGTAGTGGTACCATCAGGATCGCTTACTACAGCCACTCCGATCTCTACACCATTCGGGCTGTTTTCCATCAGTTCGAACATCTGATTGCCTACAATCACCGGAACTTCATTCAAGTCTACTACATCAATTATTACCGTTTGTGCAATGCTGGTGTTGATACCATCGGAAACCGTGATCTCGAGTGTGTATTGAGTGGTTGCTTCAAAATTTAAAGCAATTGAATTTTCCACCGAAATTACCCCGGTAAGTGGATCGATGCGGAAGGTGTTATTCGTATTTCCACTTACAATACTCCAGGCCGTAAAGTTGGTTTCGCCATCTTCATCACTCGCTGTCAACGTTCCTACCGCAAAGCCCTGCTCTTTATTTTCATCCACACTGAAGGAGATGTTGGATGAAATTATTGGCTTCACATCATTCAGGTTATTGATTTCAATCACAATTGTTTGTGATGCACTTGAGTTGCTACCATCGCCTACAGCGATCGTTAGTGTGTAACTGGATAGTTCTTCAAAATCAAGTGCAGCCGAATTATTGATTGTGATTGCACCAGTGAGCGGATCAATAGAAAACGCATTATTAATGTTTCCATCTAAAATAGTCCAGTTGCTGTAGGTTGTTTGTCCATCAGCATCCTCAACTGCCGGAGTGGCCACGATAAATCCAGTGCCTGTATTTTCATCTACTGAGAACGACTGATTCGCTGTAATCACTGGAGTGTTATCGTTCAAATTCGCGAGATTGATCGTCACATTTTGAGGGACGCTAGTCAGCTCACCGTCATTTACTATGATAGTTAACTCGAAACTTGCTATGCTTTCAAAATCAAGTGCCTCAGTATTACTCACGGTAATCACGCCTGTGGCAGGATCAATGGAGAATGTATTATTTGTATTTCCATCAACGATAGTCCAGCCCATCAACGTGCTACCTTCGTCAGAATCTGTAGCCAAAGCCGATCCTACAACGAAACCATTTGCACTATTTTCATCCACCGTTAGCACCTGATTTTCTGTTACTACAGGCACCTCATTCACATCGCTCAGGTTAATCGTAATGGTTTGTTGCGTGCTGGTTGAAATTCCATCGCTCACGGTAACCACTAACTCGAAGCTTACTTGCGCTTCAAAATCCAAGGCTCTAGAATTAGCTATTGTCACTACTCCAGTGGCTGGATCAATGGCAAAAGCATTATTTAAATTACCACCAATAATAGTCCACATACCTAAGGTTGTCTCCAGGTCAACATCATAGCCCTGCACGGTGCCAACAACGGTCCCGTTAGCCGTGTTCTCAGCAAGGGTAAATGTTTGTTCAATCCCCACAGCTGGAATGTCATTCGTATTGCTAACCACGATCACAAATGACTGATCTACAAAGGCAATACCATCGAAAACCCGCACGGTAACTTGGTTGTCACCAACAAAATCATTCGTGGGTATTCCTGTTAGCGATCCTGTTTGAGGATCAATCGTTAACCACGATGGAATAACAGAAGCAGAAAAAGTCAATACGTCTGAAGGATCGTTCGCATCAACGGCTGTTACGGTATAGCTGTACACAGCATCTTCCTCCACAGAAAGTACAGGCTCGGATGTAAACACAGGTAGTTCATTCACGGGTGTCACATTCACATCAAATGAGTAGGTAGAAGAAAATACACCCCCCACTCCGCTAAATCCGTTATCCGACAACTCCATATCCACCTCGCCACTTCCATTGTAATTCAAGTCGGGCGAGTAAAGAAATCCGTTTGCCAGCAGGGTGCTATTTATCTTAGCAATTGTGCTGGTGACAGCAACCGAGTATGAATTGTTATTGGTGATGTCCGAAGCAATCAAACCGTTTGCAACATCGGTTAGAAACTTAATTTTTCCATGCGTTGAATTGATGGTAAGGGTAACGTTGTTGTTTGCGGCATCCGGATCAACCATGTTAAAGCCTTCAATTATTTTGTCCGTATCTTCCGTTACAATCAACGTACTTAATGGCTCACCAAAGGTTGACCACGCAGCTCCGTTTTGCATCGTTCCATCTATTCCATGACCGCTGGCATCGGTAAGGGTTGTGCCCGCGTTCTCATCAGTTCTGTAATATACTTTTAGCCCTGTTTCATTTCCCACCAAAGGCTTATTCTTCATTTCATTGATTTGTGATTGCGTTCTGGCAACATCCCAGATTCTTATTTCACGCATTGCTCCTTTGAAGTAAGCATCCTGGCCCCAGTTACTTTTGGCGATGTAATTAAAGTTTCTTACTACGTCTTGAATCACACGTTGTGGACCAGAGGCTACTAATGCCCCATCAATGTATAGATACCCCGTTCCTGATCCGTCATTGACAGCAGCAACATGCTTCCAAACCCCGGTAGGAAACGAAGAGGATGCTTTGGTGTATCCAGACGCCCCGCCATTAAAGGACTCGAGGAATAACTGGTAAGACCCACTAAAAAAACCAAAAACAATATTGTTGTTACCTGCGCCATTGGCCATATCCATCACACGCGACCACGTTTGGTTTTGTGTTACATAGATTAAGGCTTCTAGTGTAAAGTCTCCGCTGATTCCAGCATTTGCAAAAGAGATATAATCGTTGGCGCCATCGAAGGCAACTGTTGGCACACCGATCAGACTTGTAATTGTGGGTGCATCATTCACGGAACTTAAGGAAACATTAGCCGTGCCGATCGTCTCGCTAAATGCGGTAGCAGCACCGTTCGTAGTTGTGTTGGCTATATTACGATCTGTCCCTGTGGATTGATCCCAAGCTCTGTAGGTAAAACTTGCCGATCCATTAAAATGGGTTGCCGGTAAAAACCTTATCCTTGTGCCAGGGCTAAGTAAAAGCGCTTGTGCTTCGCTTGCGGGTGCATGACGGTCGAAATTCCACCACACACTACTTTCGAGAAACTGCCATGTGCCATTGTCATGGTCGCGACTTGTAACTGCAATACCAATCGCATTACCATTTAAGGAGTTTACGGTTCCTTGCAAAAGATCGGAAATCAATATACCTGTGTTATCGATATCCAACACATCTTCTACCAAACCAGGAAGCGTTGTCGTGTTTGTAATGATAACCGGAGCATCGAGGAATTCAATGACGCTAACGGTGAGCTTCACCCGCGATGATTCACAACCATTTACTGTTTGTGTTACCCAATATTCCAGAACATCTAATATGGACGTGTTGGGGACTGGCGCAGTGGATGAGCCGGAACCACCAGTTGACGCTGCATACCATAACAGGTTGCTACCCGTTACTCGTGTAGGTAATGAAGGTGGCGTGGCATTTTCATAAAGCGAGAGGTCAACGACTACAGGGCTTACCACATCGTTCACAGAAATGGTAGCCACGAATGTATCGGTGGCCACATCGCCATCTGCATCGGTTACTGTTACTGTAATTGTGGAACTACCTGTTTGACCAGCAAGCGGAGTAACCGAAATGGTTCGGTTTGCACCCGATCCTCCAAATACAATACTACCATCAGCAATTAACGCTGTGTTTGAAGAAGTAGCTGAAACAAGGAGGCTTGCTGCTTCCGTTTCTGCATCACCAACCGTAAACGCGATAGGTGCAGAGGTACGATCTTGACAACTGGAACCATCTTCAATATTAGAAATCGTAGGCAATGCATGCGTAGCAAACTGCGCATTCATTACTGCCGAGGCTACTGATGCAACATCGACCGTAACAAAATAAAAATCGTATTCAGTGGTAGCACTCAACCCCGAAAGTTGAAATTGAACCTCTACGTTAGCGGCCATCGCCTCTGATCCGTGCGAGGTTGGAGTTACACCATTGTATGCAACACCGGCAATAATTTGTGCTGCCGTGGGAGGTGTTGATCCGCGTGGAACAACCATCCAATTGCCGGTAGCAGGTACCGTTGATGTTGCGCTAAATGTTCCATTGGTGGAACTCAGGCCTGTAAAGGCAGCACTCACTGAAGCCACTTCGCGGATTATATTGTCAATATCTGATAACTCGCCAGCAGCATAATACCAAGTAAACTCGTCACTTTCGCCTACGAGTAAGTCATTGAACCGAACATAGAAGCCATATGACCCATCGTTCCTCACTTCAATAACGCTCGTCTCTGGATTTTGGTTGATGATGTTACCCCATGAGCAGCACCTGTTCACGATGGTATTACCCCGCTCGGAGTTTGTATAGAATAAAATACCCTCGGTGTTGGTTGAGATTTTTAGTGCAGCAGACCGCGTGGCGGCATTGGTTATTTTTTCAAATGCTCCATCTACCAGATTACCTTTCTCTTTTAATGGGGAATCGGTATTACCAACCCAGTCATCGCGGGTTCCAATCCAAATACGCACATTCTCAAGTGGTGCGGCACTCACGTTCTTCACTTTCACCTTCACCTCCACATATCCGATGCTTGCTGGCAGTCGGTATGTATTCTGAATCTCCAGATCATTGCCGCCTACCTGAATGGTTCCTTTTGAAACTACAATGCCGTAGCCGTTGTCTCCGGTCGTAGCAACAAACCCGGTACGATCTACCACTTGATTGGAAAGGGTTGGATTTTGTACGATTGACCCATTTAGGTTCCACACATTTGTTTTGTCGCCTCCTATCCCGAAGGCATTATCCAACGGATATACCGAATAGGTTAGTTTACGCCAGGTAGCCTGCACACTGTTATAATAAAACGGTTGCTGAAGATTACCCGATGCATTGACGGAGCTTTGACTCCCATTCCCCATCCGAAGCTTATTGTTGTTCAGGATGGTGGTTTGCGCTCGTACCGAATCAGAAAGGAATAGTCCTATCGAGGCTACGTATATAAATAGAAGAGAATATTTATTTAGTTTCATGATCAATTGATGCGTTAGATTTTTTTACAGACCAGTTACTTCCTGTCTTTTCGAGTTCGAGGGTTACCACCAGTTGATCGGCTTCACTGTAGTGATAAATAAATGCCACTGAAGCCACCGTTTCACTTATAGTAAACTCGTGAAATAAAAAATAGGCGTTCATACCGGTTTCACTAACCTCTTTCTTTGAAAGAAATGCAGGACGAACCCCGTTTTTGGAGACATTGATGTTTTCTGGAAAAGAAATGCCGTGTTGCATAATCTTGAGTTGCTTAATGGCTCCACGGGCATCGCGTGGATAATAGAGTTGCAACTGCTGAAGGTCAATGCATTTCTGCAACACCTGCGCTCGAGCGTCTGACGATTGCGCCATGGCTTGGATAGCAAATCCAAAGAACAGGAGGATCATTAAGGTACGTTTCATTGTTTTAAGGCTTTTTGAACTCATAAATAGGACTTATTATTTTTCTCAAAGCAACAGCTTAATCGAAGGCTTTAAATCAGTGGAATCCGGATTTTGAGAAAATCAGGGAATAACTGAGAGCATCAGAGAAATTCTGATTGGTTGTCGTCAAGAATTGATAAGCATGTAAAAAAAGCCCTGCATAGGGCTGAAGGTCATCGTGCAAAACTCCGCGTATTAAGAAAATTATTACCTAACGATTTTCGGTAATATGCAACTGGCGAGTCGGCCCTTTTCTGATTCTAAAAAAATTGGTAGGCTAATACGAAGGGTCTTTTTTTGCATCTGGCCTGTTGGCGCAGTCACGCTAAATCGACTGGAGCTGTTGCAGAGTAACCCTCCGGTAAAGTATATCTTTTAAGACTTGATTTTGATTGATAGTCTTGGCGAGAAAGAGTATGGAACCAACACATCAAACCACTCAACAGCTTATGGTCTCGTTAATAGAAGCTTGGAAGGAAGGCGGTCAAAGCCAGATATCCTTTTGCAAAGAGAAGAACATTGCCTACCACCGTTTTCATTATTATTTAAAAAAATACAACGAGCGCACCCAACCATCTGATGGTTCTTTGTTTTCACAAGTCAATGTGCCGCCTTCTAATTTCGGTGGTGGCAGCATCGAAGTAGTTTACCCCGATGGGCGCAAAGTAATTTTTCATCAACCGATAGAGGTTTCTTTCCTTCGCAACCTTCTGGCCTGATTGTGCTGTCGCTTTCCAATTCCTGCCGCTACTTTCTTTATCATCACCAGGCCGATATGCGTAAAGGCTTTGATGGGTTAAGTGGTTTGGTACGTGATGGTTTATCGCATGATCCCCTTAGCGGGGATATTTTTATTTTCTTTAACAAACGCAGGACACAGGTAAAGCTACTGCTTTAGGAAGGCGATGGCTTTTCAATTTATCATAAGCGCTTAGAGCGTGGCACCTATGAGTTGCCTTTGCAAACTTCACACGCGTTCCGCAGCGATGAACTCATGTTGATACTGCAAGGCATATCGCTGAAAAGCGTACACAGAAGAAAACGTTTTGATATTGGTGAAAATAATTTTGAATCATCTTCAAGAAAAGTATTTGTAAATGGGTGATGTGTTTTAAATTTGCAGCGTGACGGACACGTAAACCAACTACAAAGAAAAATATGAAGTACTCTTCATAGAGTATTCAACTCTTCGTCACGAGCTTGATCAATTAAGGCGTTTAGTATTTGGTTCCCGACACGAGCGATTTGTTCCGACCACACCACAAGAGCAACTTGCTTTAGGATTAACAGTAGAGGCAAAACAAGTTGATCCCGTTGTTTCCGTTCAAACTATTGAATACACCCGCACCAAAAAAGAAGCTACTGAAAACGTACAGACGGGTAGGATGAAGTTGCCGGCAAATCTTCCGCGCGAACAAGTCATCCTTGAGCCAACTGAAGATGTAAGTGGTATGAAAAAGATTGGTGAGGAGATCACTGAAGAGCTGGAGCGTATCCCCGGCAAGTTGTTTGTCAAGCAATACATCCGCCCTAAATATGCCAAGGCTCATGGTGGAGGTGTGGTGATCGCAGAACTTCCCTCGCGACCTATCGCTAAAGGTATTGCAGGTCCAGGATTATTGGCGCAGATCATCATTGATAAATATACCGATCACCTTCCCATCCACAGGCAGGTACAACGTTTTGAACGGGAAGGCATCAAGCTACCTTCTACCACCCTTACCGATTGGATCAGCGCTACCTGTACATTGCTGGATCCATTATATGAAGTATTGCGAAAAGAAGTCTTGGATCAAGATTACCTTCAAGTAGATGAAACGCCTATCAAGGTATTGGATAAAAATAAAAAAGCCCGTCCGAATGTTTCAGGCGTATTTGAGGGTCGTACAATAGCCTTTTTGATGCGATCTCCTGAAATGTCATTTCTGCTACTTCATTTGCTACTTGCGGGAACTCTGTATTTAGATTCCTGAAATAAACATCAATTCTACTATAATTTGATCCATCGTAGTATTAAACTTGCTTTTCAGTTTCAACACCGTTTACTGTTGATATAGCCTGTTCAATTTCGCAAGGCAAATTTGAAATATTTATAAAATTTTAACAGGGTGGCTGATCCAGAATTAATGTGTCACTACAGATATCTACGAACTTTTCTGATCGCAACCCATAAAGAGTAAAAGCAATAAGCTAATTCTTTTCATTTCTCTTAGATTTAGATTTTGTCATTTCCCCAAGCCTTCCCTACTTCCGTATACAAGTCCACAATTTTTAAATGAGTTTAACTCGATCTCAGTATTCAAATTTAATTCTTTGGGAACAAAGGTACAAGGGTATACGCATTTACTGAACACAGACGACTGGGGTTTTATCACTCATTATGCGGATTAGTTGTTCAAATGGGTGTCAGGTGATAACACCTGACACGGCATCAAATATTACCAAAATCCTACTTGTGAGACACAATTGTGGCTCGTTTCTGTAAACAATGCAACGATTTCATGGACTTCTATAACTTTTCTAAGTGTAATACTGATCACCTTCGTAGCACAATGGTCTGGTTTCAATTTCCCACAACGAGGAAAAAAAAGACTAGTTCCCCTATTTAATTAATCTACCGTATGAATTTAAAAAGAATATTTGGTGCAGTTCTTACTGTTTTAGGAATAGGCGGGCTGATTTACACGGCCGTGCTCTTTATGAACACCTCAGGGGCCAACCGAGACATTCGCGGGATGATTATTTTCGGAATTCTCGGCATTATCTTCTTCGCTGCAGGCATGAGCTTGATACGAACTACTAAAGACGAAGCTTAGAGTTGTAGCGTAAAGAGCATTGTCTAGTCTTGACAGACAAAAACGGCCGTGGTTTTATCTTTCACCACAGATTAGTAGTCAAATATGTGTCAGGTGATAACAACTGACAGGGCGCAAAAATCTTTCTATCTTTGGTAAAACGGCTTCTCAAGAAAATTTAGAAAAGTGAAGTGGGGTTCCTGAACAAAGAAATAGTAGATGATGCCGCTTTCGCTAAATTGAATGATAGAGGAATGAAGGAGAAAGGAGCAGTTCCTCTTAAAAAAATTGAGGAAAAACTGATGCGGTGAAGATCATTGTCAAAGGCAGCTTTGATCGTGACGTTGACGCAATTTCAGATTAAGAGTTAAGGATGACTTTGGGTGAAAAAATAGGCCAAATCAAAATAGCAAGAAACATTGATCACATTACGGGGTTTAAAATTTAAAAGGCTACACGAATCACGGAAGAATAATAATTAATACAGCTAAGCTTCGCTACAGAATGGGTGTAATCCTTCGTGGAGATACTATTTGGCTAGTTCAGTTTCTTACTCGCAAAGTTGTTTATAAAAAGTCTCCTTGGGTCGAGTGCATTTGTGCACACTTTCAATTTGGAGCTGAACGTAGGATTCGAAAAGCTTACCCTGCCAACTCTTTTACTTTTGAAATCCGCGTTGCCTTAACGCCTCATAAACCACCACAGCGGTAGCGTTTGAAACATTCATGCTATCAATTTTTCCCAGCATGGGGATAATGATATTGGCACTTGATTTTTTTACCCAAATAGCTGAAAGACCCGTTGCCTCTGTTCCCATGACAATGGCAGAAGGTTTCGTAAAATCAGTTTGGTGATAGGGGTGAGATGCTTTAAGGTAGGTACAGAAAATGGAGATATTATTTTTTTGCAACCATGCAATTGTTTCTTCAGAGGTAGCAGCAGCAAGTTGATTCGTGAAAACACAGCCTACACTAGAGCGTATTACATTTGGATTGTAAAAATCAGTTTGTGGGTCGCAGATGATTACGGCATCCACGTTAGCAGCATCGGCTGTGCGCAAAACGGCTCCCAAGTTCCCTGGTTTTTCAACACCTTCTAGAATGAGTATCAACGGATTTTTGCTGAGCTTGATTTCCGCCAAGCGATGAGTCTTTTGTTCGGCCACGGCCAACATTCCTCCCGTACTTTCGCGGATGGCGATTTTATCAAACACTTCTTTCGAAACGGGAATCAACAGTTTGTCTTCCAATGGCAATTCAGCAAGTTCTTGTTGACTGACGATCTCATCACAGAAAAAAAGATTGCCAATTTTATATCCAGCCTCCAACGCCAATCCGATTTCTCTTTTTCCTTCTACAATAAAGAGTTGTTGCTTTCTTCGCTCGCGCGGCTTTTCCAATGCCAACAGACTTTTGACTTTCGGGTTTTGCGTGCTCGTAATTTTAAAGTGCATCGTAGTTCAAAATTAACTTTAAACTTGGAACTCTTGCCAAGTGAGTGCAATTCACTCGTTTATCGTCATCGCGAGCCTCTGCGAAGGCAAGTGAACAGGGCGAAGCGATCCCCAAAACAAAGATTGCTTCGCGCTACCGCACCACCCTGCGCGGGTGCTCACAAAGACGTATTGAACTTTAAACGTTGAGCTATAAACTTACAAGATGTTATTTATCTTTGCTGGATGCAATTGCAAAGCCCTACCTCGTGGAAAGAATATGAACTGATCGACTCCGGCAATTTTGAAAAGCTCGAGCGATTTGGTTCCTACATCCTCATTCGGCCGGAGCCGCAAGCCATTTGGCTACGATCACTTTCAGAAGAAGAGTGGAAGCGATTAGCACACGCACATTTTGCGCGCGAACAAAAAGATAATTATCGATTTGGCGATGATGTGAAAGGCGGCTGGAAAAAATATAAAACTATGCCCGACAGTTGGGATATTCAATATCAATACAACACACTTTCACTTTCACTTCGCCTAGCACTCACCAACTTTGGCCACGTGGGCCTTTTTCCCGAGCAAGGAGCCAACTGGAATTTTATTTATGATTCTATTTCTGGTTGGGGCATATCTCAGCCCAGAGTGATGAACCTATTCGCGTACACAGGCGCGGCTTCCGTTGTGGCAAAAGCAGCAGGAGCGGATGTCACCCATGTGGATGCCTCACGCCCAGGTTTGAATTGGGCGAACCAAAACATGCAAATGAATAGTTTGGAAAATATCCGCTGGGTACACGAGGACGCCTTGAAGTTTGTGAAGCGCGAAGCAAAACGCGGTAAAAAATACAACGGCATTATCATGGATCCACCACCCTACGGTCGCGGCCCCGATGGAGAGAAGTGGACACTGGAAGAGAAATTGAATGAGTTGGTAGGCTTAAGCAGCGAATTGCTGGAAGAAAGAAATTCCTTCTTCATTTTGTCGATGTATGCGGTGGGGCTTTCGTCTACCGTGGGGCTAAATGTGGCAAAAAGTAATTTTAAAATCGAAAGTCCGGAGTATGGTGAGTTTAACCTTCATCCCAAGAAAGGAAATGACCTGCCTATGGGTACGTTTTTGAGGTTCAAAAGGTAACACAACTGCAAAGGAACAAATCTCATCCGCATGCCCTACTTTGGGCAATTAAGGCTATCTTTGCGGCCTTAAATCTTAAAATTAAATAGAATAGGGCACTTATGGACGCAGAAAAAATCAGGAACATTGCAATTATTGCGCACGTTGATCACGGAAAAACGACATTAGTAGATAAACTCCTGCACGCGGGGCATCTTTTTAAAGACCACGAGAACCCAGGCGAATTGATCATGGACAGCAATGATTTGGAGCGCGAGCGTGGTATTACCATTCTTGCTAAGAACGTTTCGGTTCGCTACAAAGACTATAAAATCAACGTAATAGATACGCCAGGCCACAGTGACTTTGGTGGTGAAGTTGAGCGTGTATTGAACATGGCCGATGGCTGTTTGTTATTGGTTGATGCCTTCGAAGGTCCTATGCCTCAAACCCGTTTTGTATTGCAAAAAGCACTTCAATTAGGCTTAAAGCCGATTGTCGTTATCAATAAAGTAGACAAGAAAAACTGTACGCCAGACGAGGTGCATGAATCGGTATTTGACTTGATGTTTGCCCTTGATGCAACGGAAGAGCAATTGAACTTCCCTACTTTCTATGGTTCTGCCAAGCAAGGATGGATGAGTGATGATTGGAAAAACCCAACTACCGACATTACCGCTTTAATTGAAGGTGTTATCAAGTACATTCCGGCACCCAAAATTGATGTTGGCCCTACTCAGTTAATGATTACGTCATTAGAATATTCTTCTTACATCGGTCGCGTGGCCATTGGTCGAATTCAAAGAGGTAGTGTTAAGCCGGGCCAGTTTGTGGCATTGGTGAAACGCGAAACGGGAGCCATTGTAAAAACGCGTATCAAAGAAGTCTACGTGTTTGAAGGTTTTGATAAGAAAAAAGTAGACGAAGTATTAGCTGGAGATATTTGCGCCTTGGTGGGTTTGGAAGGTTTTGAAATTGGTGATACCGTTTCAGATTTGGAAAAACCGGAAGCATTGAAGTCAATTAAGATCGATGAGCCTACCATGAGTATGCTTTTCACGATCAACAATTCTCCTTTCTATGGTAAGGAAGGAAAGTATGTCACTTCTCGCCACATCAAAGATCGGTTGGACAAAGAGTTAGAAAAGAATTTGGCGTTGAAATTAGGAGACACCGGGTCGGCAGATAGCTTCTTGGTTTTTGGCCGCGGAGTACTTCACTTATCGGTGTTGATTGAAACCATGCGTAGAGAGGGATACGAATTACAAATCGGTCAGCCTCAGGTAATTTTTAAAGAAATTGATGGAGTAAAGTGTGAACCAATTGAAGAATTGACCATCGACTTGCCAGAGAACGTAGCTGGGAAGGCCATCGAAACCGTATCACAACGCAAAGGTGAAATGACGAACATGGACCCAAAAGCGGATCGCATGATTTTGAAATTCTTGATGCCTGCACGTGGAATTATCGGATTGAGAAATTATTTATTGAACGTAACAGCTGGAGAGGCAGTAGTAACGCACCGATTCAAAGAATACCAGCCATATAGAGGTGAAATCCCTGGGCGTATTAACGGTTCGTTGATTTGTATGGAGATGGGAGAAGCCATCCCTTACAGCTTGCACAATTTGCAAGATCGCGGTAAGTTCTTTGTTGACGCTAGCGATTCTGTTTATGAAGGCCAAGTAGTGGGCGAGAACAACCGAAGCGGTGACTTGGTGATCAACATTACCAAAACCAAGAAGTTGACCAACATGCGCGCTACTGGTTCAGAAGAGAAAATGGCCATTCGTCCAGCAACGAAGTTTTCGTTGGAGGAGGCATTGGAATATATTCAAGGTGATGAGTATGTCGAGGTGACTCCTAAGTCGATTCGCTTACGCAAAATCTACCTAAATGAAACCGATCGCAAGCGGTTCGGAAATAAAGCAACGGTGACAGCATAGATATAGCAATGTATTTGTTACAGTTTTTGGACGGCATCAAAATGACCAAACTCAGTCTGAGTTTGGTCATTTGCTTTTCTATCCCAACCCTGAGTGTTGCTCAAGAGCCTGTTTGGAAAAAATGGGAGGTTGAAGCAGACACACTGATGGGAAGGCAAGATTTTGAGCAAGCGGTTGAGTTGTACACAAAGGTGATTCAAGAATCTAAACTGACAGAAAAGGAAAATTTTAGGTCAGTCTACAAGCGTGCCATTGGGTACTATAGCTTGGGCGATTTTGAAAATGCCTTGAAAGACATCTCCTTATTTATGCCTGAGTTTCCGCAAAATTATCAGGCTCATGTGTTGACCGCTTTGATTTATCGGCAAAAGGGCGATGCTGAAAAGCAATTGCAAGAGTTGAACAAAGCCATCGAGTTACAAATTGGTAACTTGCAATTGATTAAATGGCGAGGCACGTTGTATGTAGAAAAGAGTGAGTTCGCTTTGGCCAAGCAAGACTTGCTATTGGTACGTCCGTTGCAGGATGATCCTGAATTAGAAACCAATCTGGGGTTGGTTTACTACTCTACGGGTAAATTGGATAGTGCATTGCTCGCAATCAACCGATCGATTGAGTTAGACGCCACCTATGAGCCTGCTTATCTTTATGCGGGTTCTTTTTGCCTCGAGGCCGAACAGTATGAGTTGGGGTTACAATACCTAAATCTCGCTTTGCTAATTGATCCTGAAAATGTAAACGCACTTTTTTACAAAGGGGTGGCGTTGGTTCAACTCAAGAGAGTAGAACAGGGTTGTAGTGCGCTTGCAAGAGCATTTAAGGAGGGAAATGACGAAGCAGCCGATTATTTAAAGGAACATTGCTACGATATTGACAGATAGTAGTTGCCCAACTATCTTTTTTTGCCTTTTCTAGGTTTAGGCGCATTGCCACCGCTGCGATCAACTTTGCCAGTTCTTTTCGTTTTGAATTTTCCTGACATTTGGATAATACGGGAGATCCCGAAATTTACTGTCAAATATATATCCCTTCGTTGGCCTGACAAATCCGGTGCCCCGGGCTTTCCAAAAAAATCGTTGGGTCCGGATGGGTTTTTTAGCTGATCAAGGTAAGAAGACTCTCGTGAGTCAAAAATGCCAAAATTTGCACGACCATCAAAATTGATAGTCCAGTTCTCATTGATATCGAAGTCGGATCGCAAGCCGATGCCAGCAAAAAGTTGAAGGGAGTTAAATTTATCTTTCGACACATATTCGAAATTGTTCAATTCCGGAATAAATACTCCGTCATACGCAACAATAAATCCGGGATCGGTTGGAATTGAAACACCGGCTGGATATTTCACTTTACTTACGGAATGTGTGATGGTCTCTCTTCCATTTAACAAATAGTTGAAGTTGATAGCGGCCACCGCACTTAACCTAAAAAAGGCCAAGTCATTGATATGAATCTTCAACGCAATGGGAAGACTGATAAAATCCATTTCAACGTCTCGATTACCAACCTCTCCTCCAGTGGAATTTTTTATGATAAATTTTTGACCTACCTGAACATAGCTTGGAGTTAAAACATAGCCAACGCTAACGCGGTCGTAGCCGTATGATAAACCCACTGGCGTTCCCCGAATAGTGAACTGGCCAAAGTAGCGTGGGTCTTTTTGAAATCCTTCATCGATGGTTATTGGGAAGTTAAATCCACCAAAAACGCCAAAGGCTTCAATATTCTGCCCGATTGCATGTGACAGCGTCATGGTAACTGCAACCGTCAACATCAAAGAATACTTTACCAGATAAGCGCTAGGCTTGGATGTGGGAGCGTCCAAAATTTGGCTTTCGGGCATCTTTTTCAAATTGTTAATTAACAAAAATAATATAAATACTGAAATCAGCGTGACCTTTTTTGGATGCCATTACACTATTATAAGCGTAAGTAGATTTGGCAGAAAAATATTTTTTCCAGACATCGCATGGTAGATAAAGCCCAGAACCCGACACGGAACCAACTGCGGTCAATTAGAAAATAAAACTACTTAAGCCAAATTGTGATACACATTTTGCACGTCATCGTCTGCTTCTAGCGCGCCAATGCACTTTAATACCTCATCCTGTTCAGCCTCACTCAATTCTTTTGTAGTAGCAGGTATGTAGTGGAGTTCTGAGCTCTTGGCTTCCAGCTTTTTGCTCTCCAAAAATTTCAGCATGTGACCAAATTCGGTGAATTTAGTATAAATGATTGTTTCCTCTTCGTCTCGTTGAATGTCTTCTGCACCCGCATCAATAAGATCCAATTCCAGTTCGTCTAAATTCAATTTACTCGGCTCGAATTTGAAAACACCTTTTCGCTCAAACATAAAAGCGACCGAACCGGAGTTCCCCATCGTACCGTCATTTTTTGAAAACTGCAGCCTAATATTCGCCACCGTTCTGGTAGGATTATCGGTGGCACATTCTACGATTACAGGCACTCCGTGAGGTGCATAGCCTTCATAAATAACTTCTTGAAAATCTTTCTCTTCTTTGGATGAAGCGCGTTTGATGGCTGCATCCACCCGATCCTTTGGCATGTTCACACCCTTTGCGTTTCGCATGGCCATCCGCAGTTTAGGATTATTGTCAGGGTTCGGACCTGAGTTCTTCACCGCCATAGCGATGTCTTTTCCGATCCGCGTGAATGCTTTGGCCATTCGGTCAAAGCGTGCGAACATGGTATGTTTTCTCTTCTCAAATACGCGTCCCATAGTACTTAGCTAAAATTCTTTTGGCAAAAATAATCCCAGAAATGGATTTTAAAAATCTACTTATAAATCGGTTGCATTAAATGTATCGCCTTGGGCAGTATCGCCTGTTTGGAATCCCTTAGTAAACCATTTTACACGCTGCGCAGAGGTACCATGCGTGAATGAGTCCGGAGTTACCGTACCTTGAAATTGTTTTTGTAAACGATCATCGCCAATGGCGGAGGCTGCATTGAGTGCCTCTTCAATATCGCCTTCTTCAACGAAGTCCTTATCGTCTTTTGCATAATGCGCCCATACGCCCGCCAGAAAATCGGCTTGCAGTTCCAACCTGACCGAAAGCTTATTGTATTCTTCTTCGCTCAGTCTACCCTGCATGGCATGTACTTTGTCCGTGGTGCCCAACAGGTGCTGCACATGGTGTCCAACTTCGTGGGCAATTACATAAGCTTGCGCAAAATCTCCTGGTGAATTGAGACGACCTGCTAACTCTTGAAAAAAGCTCACATCCAAATACACCTTTTCATCGGCACTGCAATAAAAAGGGCCGGACGAAGCGGAAGCCGTTCCGCAGCCCGACTGAACTTGATCAGTGAAAAGCCACAACACAGGATTTCGGTAATCGGGCTTGAGCTGATGCCATACATCCTCGGTAGAGCCAACGATCACCTTTAAAAATTTTTTGGTTTCGTCATCTTCAGCAGAAAATGTAGTTGGGATCTGTTGGGAAGATCCTCCTGATAAATCCATTTGAGACAATAGCGACAACGGATTTGTGCCAGTAAACCAACTGATCAGTAAAACAATGATAACGGTGATAATTCCGCCTTTGCTAAACAACCCTCCCGGCAGACGCCCAAATCCTCCACCGCCTCGCCCGCTACCACCGCCACTCTGGTCATTTACATTTTCACTTTCTCTTCTGCCTTGCCATTTCATAGGATTAGAATTTAGGAGTTAGAAAATAGAATACAGAATATAGAAAATAGTAGATAGTAGATAGTAGATAGTAGAGAGTAGTATAATAGCACAACGGAACTTATTTTGCCCCATTCTACTAACTACTGGCTCCAGTATTCTGTATTTTATTGTCTTCTGTCAAAAAGTTAAACTTATAGTTATTATTTCGTTTGCTCTCTTCACTTTAACCGGTACCGTCTGACCTTTTTCAAACTTGCCCAATGCATCCATATAAGCTTGGATATCTTTTATCGGGTATGTGCCGATTTGCATAATGATATCGCCCGTTAAGATACCGGCCTTTTGCGCGGGTTTCCCTTCGCTCACCCCATCTACTTTCAAGCCTTCTTCATTGGCTGTATAGCTGGGCATCACACCCATCGTCACTTTAAAGGCACGGGCAGAACCCATCGACTTGTTTTTGGTAGCCAGAAAGTTAAGTTTGGGTTGCTTGTCCAATTTCTCAATCAATTGAACGATCAATTGGAGAATCTCTTTTTCACCTTCAAAATTTATTTTCTCAACATCATCGGTCGGTTTGTGGTAGTCACTATGTGAGCCGGTGAAGAAATGCAGCACCGGAATATTTTTCAAATAAAAGGAGGTGTGATCGGAGGGACCCACGCCAGCAGAGTCAGTTTTTATCTGAAGTTTTTCTGACGACAAACTCTTTAGCAGCGGCTCCCAAATAGCGGCCGTGCCCGTTCCGCTGACGGCCAAAATTTTAGAAACGGGGTCTAGCCTACCCACCATATCCATGTTGATCATGTAACTCACTTTGCCTAAGTCGATGGTAGGATTTTCGGTAAAATACTTTGATCCGTACAATCCCAATTCTTCTCCACTGAAACAGATAAACAAAAAATTGTTTGATTCCTTGATCCTATTCGTTTGGAAATATCTTGCCAACTCGATTACACCGGCTACACCCGAAGCATTGTCGTCAGCGCCATTGTGGATTTTATTTTGGGGATTTGCATCCAGCGAACTTCCTTGATTTCCAAGGCCCAGGTGGTCATAGTGCGCTCCAATCACGATTGTATTGGCGGCTTGGTTATCGATGTAGCCAACTAAATTATAAGAAATTCCTTCCTCGCCAGTACCATGTATACCCGACTTAAAACCAAATTTTTGCGTGAAGGAATTCACGTTCCCCATCGGTTTTAGGCCAATTTGTTTCCATTGGTTTTGAATGTAATCGATGGCCAATTTTTCCCCGGCCGATCCCGTGCCCCGGCCCTCCAATGAATCGCTGGCGAGTATTTTTATGTGTGTTTGTATTGTTTTTGTGCTGAGTTGAGAAAAACCTGCACTAGAAAACGAAATTAGGCAAATGAAAACAAGGGAATATTTTCGCATGATGTAGTTGATTTTATGTGGAAATTTACATCCTTAATCTCTTTTTTACTGTGATGGAATGGTTTATTTTTGAATAGTAACCCTAAGTTATGGCTATACCAAAAATTGTGCTGCTCACCGATTTCTCCGCTTTGTCAAAAGTGGCCATGACATACGCCATCAAAATGGCCGCTCCCGTAAAGGCGGAGTTCACGATTTTGAATATCGTAAGGTTTGACGGTGTGCCCAAAGCTAACCTGAGAATGAAGCAGATTGAAAAATCGATGGTCCAAATCACAGAGGAGGAGGGAAGAAATCTCATTGAGGAGCTGCGCAAAGAAATCAAAGGAGACTATAAAATTGAATTCAAGGCCATCCGTTCGCACACCGTTGCCGAAATGGTCAAGCGCTACACAGATAAGAATAAAACGAACATCGTAGTAATGGGTTCTCGCGGGGCATCGGCACTGAAAAAGGTGAGACTGGGCGGCACTACTGTTTCTGTGATTGACGATTGCCATGCACCGGTATTGGCAATTCCTGAAATGGCTCAGTACAAAAATCTTCAGCACATTGTTTATGCGACTGATTTAAAAGATACTCAAAAGGAACTTGATATAATTTTAGATTTTGCCAAAATCTACGGGTCTTCTGTTCACATGATACATGTCGTACCCGCCATGGATAAGAAGGTGGAGGCTGCTAAAATGGTTGTGGAGGCCATCATCAAAAAAGCCAATTATGATAAGTTGGATTTCAAATTAATTTTGGAAGATGATATCCCTAAAGCAATTGACAATTACATCAAGCAAACCAAAGCAGATTTGCTGACTACCTTCACACACAAACTCAGTTTAGAAGATAAATTGTTTGCCAAGAGCGTCACCCGCACGTTGGCTTATTTGGGAACGATCCCTTTGTTGGCTATAAAGAGGAAGTAGTAGGAGAATCTTAATTTAAACAAATTTCCAGAGAGAGAAGTCTCCGATAAGCAAGTAGTAATTCACAGGCTAAATCGTGATGTCACCAAATTATCATTGGTATAAATGCAAATATAATTTGCCGCTTTCAGGCTTTCCCTCACCATCTTTTCGGCTTTTAACTAATGCGATTGTATCGAGAGATATTATTGTTTAATTTTCTGTTAGCTAAAAAGCCTAATCATGAAATCAATTCTTTCTTTATTATTTACAATATGCTGCTTCACAGCTAACAGCCAGACTTTTGAAGACCTGTGTAAGCAGCGAGTGGAATTGGAAGAGATGCCAGGTATTTCAGTGGGGA
>JBBSCN010000048.1:0-19337 GCA_038250265.1 Cytophagales bacterium
CCTATGTGCATGAGCGCATCGCCAGCATTTACGACTGGATTATTGTTCAGTCCAACCACATAGCCAGTAGACGGAGATTTGATCTGCTCTTTGAATTCTCCGAAGGGATCGGTGAGTGTTCCAATCAATTGTGATTTATGAACAAGATCGCCACACTGGATGGCGGGTAGAAACAAGCCAGCCGTACGCGCACGCGCCCAAGACGAACTCCAAATGATTTTGTTTTCGTGCTTGGTTTCGGGTGCCCAATCGATCATGTTAAGGTGCTTCATCAATCTGAGTGTGCCGTTGACACCCTCCTCAATGGCGTGATGATCCATTCGCAGCGATTCACCGCCTTCATATACGATTATGTTTTTTCCCTTCTTTGCGGCCGTCTGCCGGAGTGAGTGCGGCCGAAAAGGTGAATCGATGGTGAAGGGTGCATTGAAAGCATTTGCCAACTCTACATTTTTAGGTTCTTGCATCATGCATCGAACTTGCGGATAGTTGGTACGCATGGCTCCTCCTGTGTGGAAGTCGACTCCAAAATCAATGTTGGGAATGATATCGTTCGTCATGTGATAAGCCACACGCGATGCCAATGAACCTAATTTGCTTCCAGGAAACGAACGGTTCACATCTTTTCCGTCAGGTACTTCGCGTGAATAGTTTAAAAACCCATAGACATTTATAATGGGCATGCAAACAGTAGTCCCTCTAGCAACTCTGTTGTGACCAGCGTCAATAATTCTCCGAACGATTTCCATTCCATTGATTTCATCTCCATGCATTCCTGCCGTCAGCGCCAATACCGGGCCAGGCTGCACCGCTCGGTATACATAAATAGGCGTATCGATTTGCGTGCGCGAGGGAAGCCGTGCGATGTTGATATTTATTTCCTTGAATTCGCCCGGGCGGATTTCGTGCTCTGCAATTATTAAAGTTTTAGGCATTGGAATTGGGACTTGGGACTTAAGGACTTAGGAATTGGGGTCTTAGGGAGGAGCAGTTTTTAGTGTATTAATATACGTATTCAACATTTTGCCAATAATTTCAAGATCGCCCAATAATTTATCACATAATGCTGTATCCATTAGGTCCCGGTTTTTTACTTTCGTAAACCAAGTGTTTCAAAAAGTGAACCTTTGGAATAATAGCTGAAATTTTTATTTTCCTTTATGTGAAAACGCCCAAGTCCTTCGGATAAGTTTGCAGCAATGGAATCAGCGGAACGGGCAAGATGCTTTCCAATAGTATCTTTTTCAAAATAATTCCATGTCGCTACTACTTTCCAAATATCTTCCGCTAGTTCCATGGCGCGATTGTAAACCTTAAACTCCTCCAATGTTTTAATCATAAAATTTTAGGTTATAGTTGTTAATCCAAAGTCCTAAATTCCTAGATCCCAACACTTAAGTCCGCAATTTCAAGCATTAATCTTATCCTTCTGTATTTTTTTCTTGCCTGCGTTTCTTTCGAGATACTGAATGATCTTTCCCCCAATATCTACTTTGGTGGCTCCTTCAATTCCTTCCAGACCGGGTGAGGAATTGACTTCGATTATCAGCGGTCCGCGCTTGGAAGGAAGCATATCAACACCGGCTACACCAAGCCCCATTTTTTTTGCTGCGGTCACTGCTGCATGTTTTTCGTGGCGGTTCAATTTCACTAAAGTTGCGTGGCCACCCCGGTGAAGATTCGATCTGAACTCGCCATCACGTGCTTGCCTACGCATCGCACCTACAACTTCTCCGTTCACAACGAAGGCTCGAATGTCAGCTCCTTTTGCTTCTTTGATAAATTCTTGTACAATAATGCGAGCCTTTACGCCATGAAAAGCTTCGATAACAGATTGCGCTGCTTTTTGATTTTCGGCTAAAACAACTCCTAGGCCTTGAGTGCCTTCCAGCAATTTAATTACAACAGGTGCTCCACCGACTGCTTCAATTACGCCTTCGGTATCTTTCGAGTAATCCATGAAGATTGTTTTGGGCATACCCAATCCCGCGCGCGATAAAATTTGTAAACTTCTCAATTTATCTCTTGAGCGGATCAAGGCCTGTGACTCGACTGCCGTAAAAACCTTCATCATTTCAAATTGCCGAACAACCGCTGCGCCATAAAAAGTAACAGATGCACCAATCCGTGGGATGATCGCATCGAAATAATCCAGTTTTTTTCCGCTGTACCAAACCATTGGATTTTTCTTCTCGATCAGCAGCACACATTTCATGTGATCGATGATTTCTACCTTATGGCCACGACTTTCACCTGCCTCTTTAATTCGTCTGGTGGAGTAAAGTTTAGCGTCTCTGGATAAAATACCAATGTTCATGATGTCTCTAGTTTTGATTGGAAGTACAAATCTTTTTTTGTTACGTCAATTAAAAATCGATCTCTAAGAATCTTTCTCCCCAATAATACCGGAAAGCGCAATTTTTCGCGATCACTTAACGAAAATTCCGCCCTAATTCTACGATCAAAAATTTTGATGGTGGTTTTTATTACATAGCGGAGTTCAGCTTCTCCGAATGAATTTTTTATTTCCTTTTGCGAGAATTTTTTGAAAACGTACTTCATCCCGGTAAATTCCGGACGCTCTTCGTCTAAAAGCACAAATTCAAGTTTACCATCAATAAGTTGAGCGCTTGAGCAGTGGAGACTGCAATTGTATGCCCCCGTATCAATTTTAGCGTGGATGTTCTGTAGGCCTAAGCCGGGAAGGTCTACACGGTCGGAGCGTCCTAGAATTTGCATTATGTTAAACCATCCAAACTACTCTAATTTGCCAAAATAAAAAAGTCCTGACGGTAACCGTCAGGACTTTTTATGCTTTTCTGAAACCAGCCTATCCTTTCGAAATTTTGAAAGAGACAGACGTGTTTTCCCACTTCATTACCACACTTCCGTTTTCGATGGTTATGTTAAATGTTTCAACGAAAGCGGCTGTTTTGCCGGGCTTCACAGTTACTCTTATAACGTCTTGTTTTTCGGTGTAGTCATATTGACCCCATTTGATGTCTTTGTTAATGATAATGATCCATTCGTTTTCCCCTGGGATAGTGTACAAACCGTATTTTCCTTTCGAAATGGCTTTGCCTTCTATTTTTGCGTCAGCGCTAAATTCAATAGAAGTAGTTGCGTTGGCGCCCGTTCTCCAAACCTCACCATAAGGATTGATACCTCCTAGCATTTTTCTACCTTTTGCGGAGGGTTGATGATAATCGATTGTGACAGATATACCGTCAATTTTTCCTTCTGCCTTGGCAGGCGGGCTAGGCATTTTTTTGTCTTGGGCTATTCCACTGATTGTGAATATGCAAGCCAATAGCGTTGTAAAGATGACTGATCGCTTTTTCATGTTGATAATGGTTGAGTTTTAGAATTGTTTTTCAAATATAGAAAATGCCCTGCCGATTAATCAGGCAGGGCACAATCTAAAAATTTATGATATACTTTAACCTGTAAACTGCTGTTTAAACGCTGCGGATTAGCAAATGGTTTCTGATTATTCATTTTTCTTCTCAAAAAACAATCGTTGATTGTTAGTATTACCAGATTTTAAATTGAAAGGTATACCAGTGGTATTATTTTTTAGGGAATTAGATAAAGGTCACGAATTGCCTGTGATAATATGTTTCAACTGCTCAGGTCGCACAACGCCAGATTGGCGCCATTTTACTTCGCTATTCTTAAAAAGGATCAAAGTAGGTACTCCCCTAATTTGAAAAGATTCTGCCAATGCGGGATTCTTATCTACATCAATCTTGATTATTTTAACTTGATCTCCTAACTCAGCTTTTACTTGATCGAGTATTGGTTTCATCATTTTACAAGGGCCACACCACTCAGCCGAAAAATCGACCAGTGTGGGCACTTCACCTTTTATGATATCTGAAAATCCTGCTTTGGCCATACTCCCTTCAACTAATTAAAACAATTTTTGGTTTCATCGTAACTTTTGATTTAATGGAGTTGGATATCAAACAGGCGGCTTCTGCTTTTATCAATACTTTTTCGGCTCTTTCTCGTTGGCTTTCATCGTTGATCGTCACGGTAGGTTCCAGCAAAACTTCTGTCATCAGGAATTTCCCATCCACCTGTTCCAGTTTTCCTTTGGAGTCACAGCTAAAGGATTGAAAAATCAGGTTGGAATTTTCGGCAATCGCCAAAAAAGTTGTCATTAAGCAACTGCTTACTGCTGCCGTAAACAGATGTTCCGGTGACCAAATACCAGGAATCCCTTTTGGAAATTCGGGAGGAGTGGCCACCTCGATGCAGCCATTTTGCTGGGCGTTGCCAGCCAATTCGGGGGAACACATCATCCCTTTGCGATCCTGATTCCATTGGACTTGAACATTGTAGTAATGGGCTTCCATGATTTTCTTAGATTTTTGTCTGTAGACTTATCCAACTTCCGCCATTGTATACTTTTTGGTAACCATTTGATTCTAAAATTCTTTTTGCCGTATCACTTCTCATTCCGGAGGCACAACACGTAATGATCGCCTTCTCTTTGTGTTTAAGTTTTGCAAGATTTGATGCTAGCTGATCAACTGGAATATGAATAGAGCCCTTGATGTGTCCTTGCGCGTACTCGCCTTTAGATCGCACATCAAGAATAATACCTCCTTCTTTTACAAGTTGATCAAAGTCTACCTTTGGCCCTCGGACCAAGTTTAATAATGCTTTGAACATAAATTTTAATGGGTTATGTTTTTCTCGTTTATTGTTTCTTTTTCGCTGAACAAAATACTTTTCCGTAGCACTCCCACTACTCCTGCATAGAGCGTAGAACGGATCGGGTTGGCGGTATTCCGTCAAATGCCGCTCAGGCATCCTACTTGCAGCCGATAGAGATAATCTGATCCTAAACCCACTATTCCAACAAACAGCGGGTGAAGATATTTTTTAATTGCCACTGATCTTTTTTCTCAGTGTACTGAGTCCTAATGGCAAATAGAGTGGACAGAAACTGACCATACTTGTTAGGATAAAAACCGCAGCAAACGCCAATAAAACAATGGCAATTGTACCCGAGATTACGTTCATGAAATAAAGCACTCCAACAAGTACCGCAAGCATCACACGGATGATTCGATCGGCAGATCCCATATTCTTTTTCATAGCTAGTAAGTTTAATTTAAGACAAAACTACAGCGCTACAAATGAAGTTTATGTGATCGTTGTCACATAAGGGTAATTTTATTTCTAGAAAGCCAGATTTATCTGTCATTTTCCTTCTGTTTGGAAGCGAGCGAGAGAGCTTCGCGGTTTCTTCCGAGCTCATCGTCCAATTTCTGATGCACGTCTTTTATCTTTTTGGGTTTGAACAGAACGGCCTATTGTTGTGAGAAATGAAAATTCATTTATCTAGTTTTTAAAGGCAATAGCCTTTAAGACGTTGGGTATATCCTCCAAACGCTGATCTAAAGGTTGAAACTTCTTCTTTTAACAATGAATGAAAAGGAGAAGAGGCCAACATTTTACACCATGTTAGGAGAGAAGGAACAAAAAAATCAGTGGAAAAATAATTCCTATCAACGCCAGTTTCCATCCGCGTGAAGCGAAACTGAAACTACCCTTCTCAATAAACATTCCAGTAGCGGCAATCACAATCATACCTATTCCAAAAATATCTGAATAGTAAATCCACCACTTGCTAGTGTCTTGATGAAGTTTCGTCATCTGCCCTAATACGGGAGTGGTTCGGTAGCTTTCAATTTTTCCTTTGCCCGATAAAAGGTCTATCAACACATCATGGCTGACAAAGGAGATTTTTAGTTTGTCTCCATCAACACTAAATCTGCGGAGTTCGTCTTCAATGCCTTGCATCTTTGCAAAACTTTTGATGAACACCTCATTGATCGAGTCTTTGTGAACGGTTGAAATTAAAATCTCTTTTGAATTATAGGAATATCTTCCTGGGTGCCAAACTTTGCGGTGATTTAAAAAAATCCCCGAAAGGGAAAATGAAATTATCAATCCAACAAAGAAATAGGCAATATCGCGGTGCGTATTGCGGGCGGTTAGTTTCATGATCTGATTTTAGAATTAGTATGTAAGCGAGCGTGTTTTATTCCAAACTTTAAAATTTTATTGGTTTCAATCATTAGTTAAAAATAGGCGCTTTCAACGCCACACTTTCAATTTCTAAAAATATGTTAGCCACAAACATGCCCATCGGTAGGCAACTTTGTGGCAAAATTAGTAGGTAATAACAAGCCGGGCTTTCAGTATGCAATTAACACCCATGAACTTTCAGGCCATAGCGGTTTATTTACCGAACGGATTCAGCGCGCTCAATGCTCTTTTGCCTCCACCCATTTTGTTCATCATCTTCATCATTTTGCGCATTTCTTCAAACTGTTTAAGCAGTTGATTCACCTGCTGGATGGTAGTGCCGCTTCCTTTCGCAATTCTGGTTTTACGGCTAGGATTTAATTTTTCCGGATTTTCGCGCTCTTCGTTGGTCATCGATCGGATGATTGCTTCCACAGGTTTGAATGAGTCATCGTTGATATCTACGTCTTTCATGGCTTTGCCCATGCCGGGTATCATGCCGAGCATGTCTTTCATATTGCCCATCTTTTTGATCTGTTCCAATTGCTTCAAGAAGTCGTTGAAGTCAAATTGGTTCTTGCGCATTTTGGCATTCAACCGTTTTGCTTCGTCTTCATCAAAACTCTGTTGGGCCTTCTCTACCAAGCTGACAACATCGCCCATCCCTAAAATTCTTCCCGCCATCCGGTCAGGATAAAAACGGTCGATGGCTTCCATTTTCTCGCCCGAGCTCACGAATTTTATGGGCTTCTCAACTACTCTGCGGATTGAAAGAGCCGCACCACCACGGGTATCTCCATCCATCTTAGTTAGCACAACACCATCAAAGTTTAGTCGGTCGTTGAAGGCTTTTGCTGTGTTCACCGCATCTTGCCCTGTCATCGCATCTACTACAAACAAGGTCTCTGACGGATTGAGTGCTTCTTTTAGTTTTGCAATCTCTTCCATCATCGCTTCATCCACCGCTAGGCGACCGGCTGTATCGACAATTACTACGCGGTGATTGTTTTTCTTGGCATGTTCGATAGCCGCCTTTGCAATTTTTACAGCATCTTTATTATCAGGCTCGGCATAAACTTCTACGCCTACTTGTCCTCCTAATACTTTTAACTGCTCAATGGCGGCAGGTCGATAAATATCACAAGCCGTCAGCAACACACTGCGGCCCTGTCGCTTTAAATAATTGGCTAGCTTTCCTGAGAAAGTAGTTTTACCAGAACCTTGCAATCCTGCAATCAAAATGATGGCTGGGTTTCCGTCCAGCTTAATATCTTCACTAGCTCCACCCATCAGCAACGTCAGCTCATCATTCGTGATTTTTGTCAACAACTGACCGGGCGAAACTGCCGTCAATACGTTCTGACCGAGGGCTTTTATTTTGATCTCGTCTGTTACCTCCTTGGCGACCTTGTAGTTAACATCCGCATCCATTAATGCCTTGCGGATTTCCTTGATGGTACTGGCAACGTTTATTTCGGTTATTCTGCCGCTTCCGCGGAGGTTTTGAAATGCTTTTTCGAGTTTGAGACTGAGGCTATCGAACATGGAACTGGATTATTGTATTTACTAATTTCTAAAATTTGAGTGTAAATGTAATGGCTATTTTAAATAAATGGAATTGGCCTATAAAAGTCATTCTGTTGAAATAGATTTCATTTTGTTGATAAAGTATTTTGCGCTGGAGCAGTTTGCATGATTTGCAGCTCGACTTATTGAAAAACCAAATTTGTGAACAAGTAGATTAGCAAGGGTTCTTTTGGTCGCTATTCCTCTGCCAGACTTTTGAAGTCTGAGCGCCTTAATTTCAGAAAAGGGGTCATCAAACTTTTCAGGCTCATCACAAATAAAATTACTATCACCAAAAAATTTACTCATGCATTCTGTTTCTGCCAAAAACCAAGATTCAATTTCTTTTACGCTTACTATAATGATGTGTTGTGCTTTGGGATCAATTCGGTCCTTTGTTAAAGTGATGCATTTATCTTCATCAAGGTCTGTTAGTATGAAAATAACATTCGCTCCAAGGTCTTTAAGGCGGCTAACAAAACCCGCGATGTTCTTGGGTAAAAGATTTCCGTTTCCGGTAGCATCAATGACTTGCTCTATAAAGTCAATTTTAATGGAACGCAAATATTTCCTGAACTCAGATGACTCCAGAATTATTTTTTCTGTGGCCCCTTCTCCAATAAAAGCAAGTTTTACCATGGAATACCTCCACCTAATGAATTGGTCATTAAAGCTTCATCCATTTTAAGGCCATGAAGATCCATTCCGCTCACTTGTTTGGTCTGGGTCATTCCATTCACCTTATCCACTAGTATAATTTCTTTAGGAAGAAGCTCCGACACAAGAGTTTGCGAATGAGTATTCAGCCAAATATAGTGGCCATTTTCTTCGCATTGATTTCTGATAATATTTACTAATTCTCTTACCACTTTAGGATTCAGCCCATTCTCGGGTTCTTCGATGCACAAAAACTGTGGCCGATCGCTTTGGTAAATGGCTGCTAGGATTGCGAGAATATTATAAGTCCCATCTGAGATCAACCGTTTAGTCAATGGCTTTTTTAGATTTTTTTCGTAGACCAATAAGCTATCCGTGCCGCTTAATTCCTCTGACCTGATCTCAAGTGAATCAAAGCCCGGTACAAGCAATTGAAGTATTTCGACTATTTCCTCCTTTACTTTTTGATCCTGAAAAATTCGTTTTAGAATTTTTTCAAGATTGGAAGCATCTATGGCAATTTGGGAATCGTCTTGGGTATTTCTTTTTAATAAAGATATTTTTCCAACGAATAGGCGGGTGAAATGTATAAGATGTAGGTATTCAGATATTTTTGATGTTAAGGTCTTTTCGGATGAGTTGGTTTTATAATAAAATTCGCCAAAACTGATTGATCTATGATGAAATGCGCTCGGTTCGGGTGTATAAAACGGAGTAAGAGTCAGTTCGGGTTTGATCTTCCCTAAGTCGATTTCAAATTGAATATAATTCTCTGCTTGTGTTACGTTCTGATTAATAATATCGGTGGCGTTTCCAAAGTACCTAACCGCTAAATCAGGACTCATTGCACTACAGTAATTCAAAAACTCTAGCGCTTCAAAAATATTACTCTTGCCTGCTCCATTAGCTCCAACAAAAACGCTGAATGGGTTTGGTGAATCCAAAACTATTTCCCCAATGGACTTAAATCCCCTGATCTTGAGCTGATGTATTTTCATTGAGTCCATAATCGTCAAAATTAAGGAATTCAACCCATAATTAGACTTTATCGAAATTGAATTATTGGATAAGCCTCCCCAGCCTGAAACTCAACTTTTTCCTTCGGTAGTTCCAGAAACCCATCCACATTTATTAAATTCACAAAATCGCCAGAGCCGCCACCAGCAATGGGATACGCCATTACTTTGCCTTCCTCATTTTTGATTTGGACTTGCAGAAAGTAGGTGACGGGAGATTTGAATTCGTAGTTAGCAGCCAAAATTGCTTTTTCGGTAGATGCGGAAATACCTAAACTTAACATCGCCCATGGCTTCACATATTTATGAAAGCACATAAATGTGGAAACTGGATTCCCCGGAAGGGCAAACACAAACTTGTTGGATGAACGACCAAACCACATGGGCTTGCCTGGCTTTTGACTTACCTGATGGAATAATTTTTTAATGCCGAGTGCTTCTAACCTTTGCGGGATGAAATCGAATTTGCCTTTAGACACTCCCCCTGAAAGTAGAATAAAATCGAAGTCTGCTAATATTTTTTCCAGTTCTTTGGCTATGACGATTTCATCATCTGGTAGATGAAAAAGAGAAGATTCGCCACCCATATTCGCGTAAGCAGCCTGAAGCGCATAGCTGTTTGATTTCCTTACTTGATGCGAAAGGGGATTCGTTTCAATATCCACTAATTCATTGCCAGTAGAAATGATAGCAGCCTTCGGAAGTTCAAATATTGACACTGAAGATTTTCCCACTGATGCCAACAACGCCAACTCAGCACTTGAAATGCGTATACCGACAGAGAGTAGCTTTTGATTTTGTTTGGCATCGCTGCCTTGGAAGTGAATGTTTTGACTGTGCAGAACGGTTGAATCAGAAAGGGTTACAAGACCATTTGATATTTTAAAGTTTTCATAGGGAACAACAGCATCGCAACCAGTCGGCAAAGCCGCTCCCGTCATTATCTCAATGCATTGGGTTAAGTTTTTTAATTTCCCTTTTGGTTCGCCTGCAGCTTGAATGGACTCTATAATAAATTCGCGTTGGCCATTTTGGTAGGATTGCAATTGAATAGCAATTCCATCCATAGTAGCTCGATCAAAAGCAGGGAAGTCGCGGTCGGCAGCAACATCTTCTGCCAAAACTTTCCCCAATGACCGAGGTAGATCTACTTTTCGACTAGTTGGCTTTATCAAATTAGAAAGAATGATTTCTGATGCCTCTTGAACACTGATCATGAATTGTTATTTTAGCTGAATGAAAAATAAATTTACGCACATTAGTTCATCCGGCAACCCTAAGATGGTAGATGTCTCAAAAAAGAAAGTGACGTTGCGGACGGCAAAAGCGCAAGCGATCGTTCATCTAGGGAAAGAAATTATTTCCAAGATGGACGGTGATGAGTTGATCACCAAGAAAGGCCCTGTATTTCAGACCGCGATCATTGCCGGTGTGATGGGAGCAAAGAAGACATCTGATTTGATCCCGTTTTGTCATCCGCTTGGATTAGAAGATTGCCAAGTCATGATCAGCGTAAAAAAAGATAGAGCAATTATTCGCTCGGTGGTTACGGTAACAGGAAAAACTGGCGTTGAGATGGAAGCACTCACTGCTTGTTCGGTGGCAGCACTAACTATTTACGATATGTGCAAGGCGCTATCTCACAACATCGTGATTGAGGAAATAAAATTGACGGAGAAGACAGGAGGGAAGAGGGATTTTGCTCTATAAATGCTCAATTCCACTAAATCATACACCTATTATTTTTCGAGGACGGTTAAGATGAGGTTTCATAACTTCCATTAAACGAATTGTTTACTAATCTACGTTTGAATCATTTGTCTATGTTATCATGGCGAGAATAATTTGATTGCTGCCTAATCATTACGCAATACATTTTTGCTGATTTATTAACTCACTTTTCCGGATTACATCTGGTAGCTTTATTAAAAAATAATCGGTGCGATGAAAACACTCACAAAAAATTTGGTTTCAGGATTTCATGTCAATATTATCGATCGCGACTTGCTGCTGGTATTGGTAAGTGCGGTAGGCATCGCCTTGGCCTTCGGCACTGTGGCAGCGATGATTGCGAGTAAACTCTGAGGTATTTTTAGATTAAGTTGATTAGGGATGGGCAGAGACCCACTCTTCTCCTCCTTCATAAACCTCTTTCTTCCAGATAGGTACGGTTTGTTTCAACGTATCGATAATAAACTGACAAGCTTCAAAAGATTCTTTTCTGTGGGGTGTCGATACTGCTAATACGACTGCTTCATCGCCTAGTTGTAATACACCTATGCGATGACTGATGGCTACTTTTAAAATCGGCCAGCGCTGGGAAGCCTCTTCAAAGATTTTTTGGATCTCCGAAACGGCCATAGGCTCGTAGCATTCGTATTCCAATCGTATTACCTTTTTATCAGCTGTTTTGGCGCGAACGGTGCCGATGAAAATATTCAAGGCGCCTGCCTCTAGACTTTCAGCTGCGCTCATGATTTTATTTTTATCGATAGGTTGGTCTGTAATTTCGATCATATTTTGTATAGATTGGAGATGGGAGACTTAAGATATGAGACTTTGCCAAAAAGAGATTGAATAGATTATTTATTTTCAAACTCTCAACTCTCATATCTCATGTCTCAAATCTTATATCTTACGTCTCAAATCTATCTACCCGCCACTCACCGGAGGGATTAACGCAATCTCATCGGTCTCTTTTAGTTCGGTTGCATCCTCTGAATAACTTTGGTTTACGGCAATGAACAGCGAGCGTAGTTTTTCAAGTTCTGGATATTTGAAAATAAGTTCTTTTCGTAGATCAAGCACTTGATTTCCCTCGGTTTCCACCACCACTTCTTTGCCGCCCATCACATCGCGGGCCACGCCAAAAGTTTTTACTTTAAACTTCATTCAACAAAGATCAGTTTTTTGACGGATCATTTCTATCTTTCGATTCAATTTAAGATGGCAAAACAGCAACTTTTCGATAATCACGGTCGCCCGATCAATTACCTACGCTTGGCAGTGACGGACCGGTGCAACTTGCGTTGCTTTTACTGCATGCCCGAAGAAGGTATCCATTACCTGCCCAAAAAGGAGTTGTTGACGTTTGAAGAAATCGAACGACTAATTGAATTGATGGCTTCAATGGGGATCTCTAAAGTGCGCCTGACAGGAGGCGAACCCTTTCTTCGTACAGATTTGATGCAGTTGATCCGTAAGATTGTGTCAATCGATGGCATCAACGACTTGCATCTTACCACCAATGGTATTCTTACCGCGCCCTATATTGACGAGTTAAAATCATTAGGCATTGCATCTGTGAATCTGAGTTTAGATACACTCGATCGCGAACGCTTTAAAATGATTGCGCGTAGGGATGAATTTGAAAAAACGTGGGAGGCATTTCAATTGCTGATGAAAGCAAATATCTCCGTTAAACTGAATGCCGTTGTAATGGACGGGAAGAATATTGATGATATCATCCCGATGGTGGAGCTGACTCGGCAGTATCCCATCTCAGTTAGATTTATTGAAGAGATGCCATTCAATGGAGAAGGAAATCATTACCCGGTGTTGAAGTGGACGCACAAAAAAATATTGGATCATATTGCGGGTGAATATCCAACCCTTCAAAAGATAGCCGATCCTGAAAATGCCACGGCTTATCATTACCAAATACCTGGCTTTAAAGGAAACATTGGAATTATTGCTGCATTTACTCGTTCGTTTTGTGGCACTTGTAATCGCATACGTGTAACCGCTCAAGGAGAATTGAAAACCTGCCTGTATGACGATGGTGTGCTGAACATAAAAACGCTGATGCGTGAAGGAAGAACCGATGATCAGATAAAAGAAGAATTATCAAAGGCATTTGCTCATCGGCCAAAAGATGGCTTTGAGGCGGAGCGGAATAGAAAAAATGAATCGTCTGTAAGGGAATCAATGTCAACGATTGGGGGGTGAAAAATTTGAAGATAGTAGATAGTAGATAGAAGATAGTAGATAGTAGATAGAATAAAGTAGATAGAATATAGAATACTGATTACCGATTACCGATTACCGATTACTGAATACCAATCACCTATTACCAACTACCCATTATGAAAATTAAACTACCTGCTTTACTGATATTACTTTCGAACTTGGCCTTCGCGCAGCCTCGTGTTTTCCCAGCAGTAGAGCGTTATGGTGGCATCTTTCAAATCCCGTATGCGGTTGAGAAACCTGATCCCAAAATGAAATACAATATTGTTGTGGAAGTGGAGCGTGAAAGTGAAAAGCCCGATTCCCTTAGCTGGGCATTGAATAATGTCGCAAGACTAGTCAACTTGCATGTGATGGGTGGCGTACCGAAAGAAAACTTGGATGTAGTAATTGTGTTGCACGGTGGCGCCACTTACATCACCATGACTAACGAACAATATCAACAGAAATATAAAATGAATAACCCCAACCTGGATTTGTTCCACGAACTTTCAAAAGCAGGGGTAAAGATTTTTGTGTGCGGACAATCGCTGATCAATCGCAAAGTGGATCGAACTAAAATGGCACCGGAAGTGAAGGTTGCTACTTCCATGCTAACAACATTAACTACCTATCAATTGAAAGGATATGCTTTGTTGAAGTTCAATTGAGACTTAGCAAATATGAGTTAGAGTCTTTGTTTGTTGATGGGGTTCCGTTTATTATGGAAGCAGGCTAAAACGAGAATCGTCTGTTGGTTTCATTAATTACAAAATACAAGTTATGAGGAAATCTTTTTAGGCGAATAGCCCGAATGTTTTTGTATCTTATCCTGTAGATTGGATTTTCAGAAAGTAAACGATAGGTGTCCTGTAAAGCTCCGATAAATTTTTAGGGGCATCATAACTATGACGAGCGTAATAGTCGATGGTATTTTCTATTTCCTTTTGAGTCCGAACCGAAACAATAATGCTATAGGCTATATTTTTTATTGAGCCTCTCAATAGATTCATCAGCTGTTAGTCCGGCACTGTCTCCCTCCGCCAGACGTTCGTCCAATACATCATATCATTAGAAAAATCAATTGGCTAATCCGATTTGAGAAGATCACGAAGTATGATCATACGCCACCACCCACTTTCCATTTTTCTTTCTAAACAATAAAGTGAAAATGCCACTAGGGTTGTCGGCCTTGCGTTGAAGAAAATATTTACCAGTAACCAGACAAGCATCACTGCTGGTGAATAGCAATCTTATAATTTCAAACCGTAGTTTTCCCATTGCTTCCTGGTTGGGGTAACTTCTCTTGTAGCGCGCCAAGGTGCTATCCCAACCATGGGTAATCTTAGAGCCGATGAACATCAATGAATCTGATTTCCAATAGCCTTGCATGAATCCTTCGATGTTAAAGCTATTCCAATCTGAGACCTGTTGGGCTAGCACATTGCGAATCGCATTGCCTTCTGCCAATTGATCGAGTTTTTTTTGGGAGAAACTGGTAATGGAAACGGTTAAGAGTAGGTAACATAGTATCGATTTCATAAACGTAGTTTTACAGCCAATCATTTTTTTACACCCACCCAAATTTGCACATTTGTGGATTATAAAAACCTTTCATGCGTAAAATAAAGTTTCCTGAAGTACTTCCGCACCTGATTGCAGTTGCCACCTTTTTACTCGTGACCGTCTTCTTTTTTAGCCCCGTATTTTTTGAAAATAAAGCCATCCAACAATCCGATATTCAGCAGTTTCAAGGTGGTAGTAAATCCATCAGCGATTATAGGACAGAATCAGGTGAGGAGGCGCTGTGGGCTCCCTCTATGTTCGGTGGTATGCCTGCTTACTTGGTAAGCTTGCGCTGGAGCGATGGCCCCGTGGTTTGGACGAAGAAAATCATGGGATTCTTTTTGCCCCATCCCGTCAATAATATTTTTCTTGCGTTTCTCTGTTATTATATTTTGTTGTTGAGTTTTCGGGTGAGGCCTTACCTCGCAATTGCAGGGGCATTGGCGTTTGGATTATCTTCTTACATGATCATCGGTCTTTCAGCTGGCCATAACGCACGCATTGGTGCGATCGCATTTGTACCGTTGGTGTTAGCAGGCATTCACTTAGCTTTTTCGAATAAGCGTTGGCTTGGCTTTGGCGTTACCGCCATGGCGATGGCATTGCACTTGCGTGAGAGCCATTTGCAGATCACGTACTACATGGCATTGATGGTTGCTGCGTATGGCTTGGTTCAATTGATTTACGCTTGGCGCGAAAAGCAGATAGCTGTATTTTTTAAATCTGTTGGGTTGCTGATTCCAGCCGTATTAATTGCTGTGGGAACTTTCTTTGGGCAGTTTTGGGCGATTACCGAATACAGTCGTTATTCCATTCGTGGTGCCTCGGAGTTGGTAAAGCCGGGACCTAAATCAATTGATTCAGAAGGGCTGAGTCGCGAGTATGCGTTTCAATACAAGTATGGCGTATGGGAATCAATGTGTTTGGTAATACCCGATTTTTATGGAGGCACGAGTATGGAGGCGTTTGTGCAAGATCAAAGCAGCGCAAGTTATAAGGCATTGACGACCAATTCCTCCAGCAATGAAGAAGCTAATCAGCTGGCCAATTTTACTTCGCATTACTGGGGTCCGCAAGGCTCAACGATTGGTGCATATTATGCCGGGGCAATTGTTGTGTTTCTTTTTGTCTTGGGCATTTTGCTGGCTGACAAAAAATGTGTTTGGTGGCTAGTGCCGCTTGGGGCGTTTAGTTTGATGTTGAGTTGGGGCTCAGATTTCTCGGCCTTCAATTATTTTATGTTTGATCACCTTCCCGCCTATAACAAATTTCGATCACAAAGTTTTGCATTGGTCATATTGTTATTGGTTATGCCCTTGTTGGGAATGTTGGGAGTAGAGAAATACATGAGCGAAGGAGCTACTTCTGTCAATAAGAAAAAATTACTTACGGCCTTTGGTATTGTGGGTGGGCTTTGTTTGGCATTGGTGCTCTTCGCAGGTTTTGGATCGTACATGGGCGAGGGAGACGGTCAACTGCCAGCTTGGTTTAAGAAAGCATTGATGGACGATCGTGCTTCGTTAGTGCGGTCAGATGCCATTCGTTCGCTGGCTTTTATTGGGTCTATCTTCGTCATGTTGTATTTCAGCGTTTTTAAGAAAGTGACGCCTGCTGCTTTTTATGCCTTCTTGATTTTCATGATCACGATAGATGTAGCGGTGGTAGATCGCAGGTACTTTACGAAAGAGAATTTTCAGCGCAAGCGAGATAATACTTTTTTTGTTGCGAACGGAGCAGACGAGGCTATTCTACAAGACAAAAGTCATTACCGCGTGTTTAACGTGCAGGGAACATTTACGGAAGCGCGTACTTCGTATTTTCATTATTCATTGGGCGGCTATCACGGGGCGAAATTGAGACGTTACCAAGATTTGTACGACTCGTGTATTTCCAACGAGCGGCAGCAGTTATTTGCCGATGCGCAGCAAGGGACATTAGATCTTTCCAAGTTTGGTGTGCTGAACATGCTCAACACTAAATACATTGTGTATGGGTCAGAGGCAAACGCTATTATTCCCAATCCAACTGCCAACGGAGTTGCTTGGTTTGTGAAAGAAGTGGTTTCTGTAAATTCACCCAACGAAGAGTTGAAGAAAGTGGGGGAGGTGAATACGAAAGAAGTTGCCGTTGTCGATGGTTCAAAGTTCAATTCCGATAGCTATCGGGATCGGAGTTCAGAATTTGATAGCCTTGCAACTATTAAGTTGATTGATTTTAAACCAGCCTACTTGAAGTATGAATCACAATCCTCGGTAAACGGCTTTGCGGTCTTCTCTGAAATCTATTACCCCAAAGGTTGGGTTTCGTTCATTGATGGCAAAGAAGTTCCGCTACTGCGTGCGAATTATGTTTTGCGGGCCTTAGAAATTTCGCAAGGCAAACACGTGATTGAATTTAAGTTTGAGCCCAAGCCATATACTGTTGGAAACAAAGTTACGTTGGCTTCGAGTTGGGTGGTCCTGCTCGTTTTGTTGGGTTGCCTTGCCATGTCACTTAAATCACCAGCAAAGATCAATTAGTTTTATCCTACTACGCTAGTAATAGTATGACGCGCCCCATCGTGTCGTCAGGATTACGTTCGTATTTGATGCAAGACAGCGTGGAATTTATCAAGTCCTGAATATTGTCGCTATGATACCCAAATTTTTTAGCAAATTGGCTACAGATTTTTACTTCTTCGGGATGTATCACGTTGTCTATACTCATCATGTGAATGAGATCATAGTACTGAAGAAATCGCACTTTGCTGTCTGCTGGTATTTCTAATTTGATCTCCTCACTATTTTTACGGATTTCAGATACTTGGTTTTCTGTAAATCCATTTCTTTTAGCGATGGATTTTAGCAGTTCCATTTCGATTTGAACAAAGTGCCCATCGGCCTCAGCAATCTCAATCAGATTTTTAATGTGAATTTTCGAGGAAGATTCCCGATGTTTAAAAAGTGCCATTAATTTAAAAGGATTCATACCATTTGCAGTTAGACTTCTTCCGATATGGAAAGATCATGCCAGAGAAATTTTACCCTTTAACCGGATCAAAAGGTAGGTCATTCCTCCCAAATTGGAGCGATAATTTCCCGTTTTAGCCATTGATGTAGTTTACTCATCCTTCAATACATCCACCGGATTTAGCATAGCTGCTTTGATAGAATGATAACTTGTAATTGCTAGTGCCATTAGCAACGTGCTCACTCCAGCCAGAATGTAAATGAGTGGCGAAGGTTTGATATGATATTCGAAACTCTGTAGCCACTTCGTCATCAGCCAGTAGGAGACTGGTGCACCAATCGCAAAGGCAAGTAGTATCAGGCTAGTATAGCTCTTTGAAACTAATAGAAGAATATCCAGCACCGAGGCTCCCGAAACTTTGCGGATACCAATTTCTTTGGTGCGTTGCTCCAGCGCATAAACGATCATGCCTAGTAATCCAAGTGATGCAATGAATATTCCTAAGCTGGCCAATACAGTCAATGTTCGTCCAAAGTTCTTTTCCCCTTTGAACGTATTTGCGAACGCTTGATCAACAAATGTGTATTCAAATGGAAAATCTCCCGCCTTTTCCTTCCAAAGAGTACTTAGCCCCGCGACCGTTTTTTTCCATTCGGCAGCAGTTTGGCTTGCCACGCGCGCCACTAAATATTTTTTTGTGCCAACGCCAAATAGTTGATCATTCTTTAAATGAAAGATACCCATTGGTTCTATCGGGCTGCCGAGTGTCCAGTAATTGTAATCTCGCACTACGCCAATTACTTCAAAGCGAACATCACTGCCGGGGAGTTCAATTTTTTTGCCGATCACGGACTCATTCAAGTCCCAACCGATTTGCTCTACTGCTTTCTCATTGAGTATCACACGGTTTTCGTCTCCCGGAGTTTGTGCTGAAAAATTTCGTCCATACTTTAATTTTACACCCAGCGTAGGAATATAATTTTCATCGCCCGAAGCGAAATTCAATGGAAAAGTTCTTCCGTTCATTCCTTCGGCTGTAAACTTATCGCCACCCCAAACATCAGGTGGCACCGAGGTGCACATGGAGGCACCCACAATACCCGGTATACTTTGAGAGACAGCGACCATACTTTCTGCGTCTTTAATTTGTTCGCCATGAGCTAATACCACTAAGTTTTCGCGGGCAAAACCAAGATCTTTATTTGCTACGTACGTCAACTGCTGGAACACTACTGCTGTGCAAATGATGAGTGCTATAGATACGCTGAATTGAAAGACCACCAATCCATTTCTAAAGAACTTCCCTTGGTTGCCGCTATTCAATTTTCCCTTCATTGCTTGAACGGGGTTGAACGCGCTCAAGAACACCGCGGGGTAACTTCCTGACACCGCGCTCATGAGAACGATCAGTCCAGCGATGGCTAATAATAATGCTGGCCTTCCAAATAAATTAAACGTCAACTCACGACCGACCAACAGATTGAAAGTGGGAAGTAACAATTGTATCAGCGCCAGCGAAATCAGTAGTGCTATCATGCAAAAAGTAAAAGCTTCCATAAAATAGCCAACACCCAACTCTGCCCGACCCAA
>JBBSCN010000049.1:0-18943 GCA_038250265.1 Cytophagales bacterium
GAAGAACAGGTGGTGGTAAAAGATAATTGAGAGATTTTTAAAGTAGCGAATCATGTTACAACCAAAACGTACCAAGTTTAGGAAAATGCAAAAAGGGAAATCGAAAGGATTGGCCACTCGTGGTCATCAAATCGCTTTTGGATCTTTTGCATTGAAAGCACTGGAGCCATGTTGGCTTACTGCTCGTCAGCTTGAGGCTGCCCGTGTGGCGGTTACACGCGAAATGAAGCGTGAGGGTCAGGTATGGATACGGGTGTTTCCTGACAAGCCTATTACACGCAAGCCTGCAGAGGTGAGGATGGGTAAAGGAAAAGGGGCTCCTGAATATTGGGTAGCGGTTATTAAACCAGGTACGATCATATTTGAAGCAGGTGGTGTAACGATGGCAACTGCGAAAAAGGCATTGGCGTTGGCAGATGGAAAATTACCGCTGAAAACCCGCTTTACCGTTCGCAGGGACTATGTAGAACAAGTAGAGAAGAAATAAGATGAAGAACATAGAAATAAAAGGACTCACGGCAGTTGAGTTGAAAGAAAAAATTGGCAGTGAGCAAGAGAACTTGCGCAAAATAAAGTTTGCGCATCAAATCTCTTCCATTGAGAACCCAATGAGGATTAAAGAGGCTCGCAAATTGGTGGCGAGACTGAGAACGGAATTGACGGCTAAGGAATCAAAAAAATAATTTCATGGAAGCGGAGCGTAACCTCAGAAAAGAACGGATTGGTAAGGTGACTAGTAACAAGATGACAAAGTCTATCACTGTTGCTATTGATCGTAAAGTAAAGCATCCAATCTATGGAAAGTTCATGAACAAGACTACGAAGTTCATGGCACACGATGAAAAGAACGAAGCCGGCATTGGCGATACGGTCAAAATCATGGAGACACGTCCATTGAGTAAGAGCAAGCGTTGGAGATTAGTTGAAATAGTAGAAAAAGCGAAGTAACATGATACAAACAGAATCAAGGCTTACAGTAGCCGATAACAGCGGAGCAAAGGAAGTATTGTGCTTGCACGTATTAGGTGGAACGCACAGACGCACTGCGAGTGTAGGAGATAAGATTGTGGTGACTGTAAAGTCTGCAATTCCTACCAGCCAAATTAAGAAAGGAACAGTTTCGAAAGCGGTTATTGTTCGCACCAAAAAGGAAATCAGAAGAAAGGACGGATCATATATCCGTTTTGAGGATAATGCAGCGGTTTTGTTGAACCCACAAGACGAGCCAAGAGGCACTCGTATTTTTGGTCCGGTAGCCCGCGAGCTTCGCGAGAAGCAATTCATGAAAATCATTTCCTTGGCTCCAGAAGTATTATAGAATATGCAAAGAAAATCAAACAAGCAACAGAAGCTTCATGTGCGCAAAGGAGACACAGTGAAGATATTGACCGGTAACGATAAAGCCAAGACAGGAAAGGTGTTGGAAATTATCGCGGACAAAAGCCGTGCAATCGTAGAGGGCATCAACATCATCACGAAGCATCAGAAGCCTACTGCTGGAAAGCCAGAGGGCGGAATTAAAAAAATGGAAGGAACGATACACATCAGCAATTTGATGGTAGTTGAGCTAAGTACAGGTAAGGCTGTTCGCACCGGAAGAAAGGTGAATGAAAAAGGAAAGCTTCAGAGATTTTCGAAGAAAACAGGTGAATTTATAAAATAATGGCAACACCCAGACTAAAGGAGAAGTACCTCAAAGAAATCGTGCCCAACTTGAAACAAAAGTTTCAGTATAAGTCGGTCATGCAGGTACCCAAAATTGAAAAAATTTGCATCAATAAAGGTATTGGCGCAGCGGTAGCAGATAAAAAGCTGATCGAAGTAGGAGTAGAGGAATTGACTACTATTTCAGGCCAAAAGGCAGTTTCAACCAAGTCAAAGAAAGATATCTCGAACTTTAAGTTACGTAATGATCAAGCCATTGGTGCGAAGGTTACGTTGCGGGGAGATCGTATGTATGAATTTCTAGATCGTCTGATGAACATCGCACTTCCACGTGTTCGCGATTTCAAAGGTGTCAACGACAAAGGTTTTGATGGACGTGGCAATTACACCTTGGGTGTGAAAGAGCAAATCATTTTCCCTGAGATTTCAATTGACAAAGTTCAGAAAATTAATGGTATGGATATCACTTTCGTAACGACTGCCCCGACTGACGAGGAGAGCTACGAATTATTGAAAGCATTTGGTATGCCTTTCGTAACTAAAAACTAATAGCATGGCAAAACTAGCAGTCATCGCAAGAGACAAAAAGAAATTGAGGTTGGTTGAGCGTTACGCCAAAAAGCGTGCGGCTCTTAAGAAAGCAGAGGATTGGGCAGGGTTGGATAAACTTCCTAGAAGCTCTTCGAAAGTCCGTTTGCACAGCAGGTGCAAATTGACGGGCCGTCCTCGCGGCTACATGGCTAAGTTTGGAATTTGCCGGAATCAGTTTCGTCAATTGGCGAGCGAAGGTAAGATTCCAGGAATTACCAAATCAAGTTGGTAAGTTATTCTAGCCTGTAAAAAGGCTCAAATTTTATTGGTTGCTGAGTACCGAGGTCGACTTCAGAATATCGTAGTTGAAACCGGGTAACAGTTTGGATAACAAAAATTGTTATTTATCTTTGCAGCCCCGTTCGAAAAATGGGGCTTGCTTTTTAAAGAAAAGTGAAATGAAGACTACTGATCCAATTGCAGATTATTTAACCCGGTTGCGTAACGCCATCAAGGCGCGCCATCGCGTAGTAGAAGTACCTGCTTCCAACTTAAAGAAGGAAGTAACGAAGGTGCTTTTTGACAAAGGCTATATCCTGAACTATAAGTTCGAGGAGACAGACAACAAACAAGGCAACATCAAAATTGCCTTGAAGTACAATCCAGAAACGAAGGAGTCGGCTATCACGAAATTAGATCGCGTAAGCTCTCCGGGCTTACGTCAATATAAAGGTGCTGATCGTTTGCCGAAAGTATTGAACGGTTTGGGCATCGCAATTCTTTCTACTTCCAAAGGTGTGATCACCGACAAGGAAGCAAAGGCATTGAATGTGGGTGGTGAGGTATTATGTTATATCTATTAATTATACAACGTCATGTCACGAATAGGTAGACTTCCGATAGAACTTCCCAAAGGTGTAACATTTTCATTTTCTGAAAATGATCATAAGGTTACTGTGAAAGGACCAAAGGGAGAATTGAAACAAGTGATTGATCCTGATTTTAAGGTGGTAATCGAAGAAGGAAATATTGTGGTGCTCCGCCCTACTGAACAGAAGCGTCACAAGGCAATGCATGGTTTGTACCGCTCACTGATTTCCAACATGGTGGAAGGTGTAAGCAACGGATACAAAAGACAATTGGAAGTGATCGGGGTAGGCTTCAAGGCAACTGCACAGGGGAATGTGTTGGATCTTAGCTTAGGCTTCTCTCACAGCGTAATTTTAGCAGTTCCTTCTGAATTAAAGGTGGTTGCGGCTCAAGAGAAAGGTCAGAATCCGATTATCACGTTGGAAGGAATCGACAAGCAATTGATTGGGCAAGTTGCTGCGAAAATTAAATCATTGCGCAGCGTGGAGCCTTACAAAGGAAAAGGTATTCGGTATATGGGTGAGTTTGTTCGTAGAAAAGCGGGTAAAGCAGCGGCTAAATAATAGTAGATATGCCAAACATTAAAGTAAGAAGGTTGCGGATTAAGAAGGGCATCCGCAAAACATTGGAAGGTACTACGGCTAGGCCAAGACTTTCAGTTTTCAAAAGTAACAAAGCAATCTATGCGCAAGTAATTGATGACTCTAAAGGCCACACTTTGTTGGCTGCGTCTTCAAAAGACTTAGATAAGAAAGGCGGTGTGTCGCTTACAATTTCTAAAACAGTTGGACAAAAAGTTGCTGAGAAGGCTTTGGCCAATGGAATTAAAGACATTGTTTTTGACCGCAACGGTTATTTGTATCACGGTAACATCAAAGCTTTGGCCGAAGGCGCCAGAGAGGGAGGCTTAAATTTTTAATAGCATGACACAAAGTAACGTCAGCACAGTAAAAGCCAGTGAAATCGACCTTAAAGAAAAGGTGGTTGCTATCCAACGCGTTGCGAAGGTGGTGAAAGGTGGTAGAAGATTTAGCTTCGCGGCTATTGTCGTAGTAGGCGATGGTAACGGGGTTGTAGGTTATGGATTAGGAAAAGCTAATGAAGTAACGGATGCTATCACAAAAGGAATTGATGATGCCAAGAAGCACCTTGTAAAAGTGCCGATCATCAAAGGTACTGTGCCGCATGAGTCACTTGGAAAGTTTGGTGGCGGTTTCGTATTGTTGAAGCCAGCTTCTCCGGGTACAGGTGTAATTGCAGGCGGTGCGATGCGTGCCGTGTTGGAAAGTGCGGGTGTACACAATGTATTGGCTAAATCAAAAGGTTCGTCTAATCCGCACAACGTGGTGAAGGCTACTTTCAAAGCATTGACGTCAATGCGCGATCCTCAAACCATCGCTAGAAATCGTGGAGTTTCTTTATCAAAAGTTTTTAACGGATAATAGTCATGGCAAAAGTTAAAATCACCCAAACCCGCAGCATGATTAAGAGACCCGATACGCAACAGCGTACGATCCAATCGTTGGGGTTAGGAAAAGTAAATAAGACTGTTGAAGTGGAATACACACCACAGATTCAGGGAATGGTAAAAAAAGTTAGTCATTTAGTGAGCGTAACAGAATTATAAGATGAAGCTGCACACACTTAAACCGGCTGAAGGATCGGTACGAACAAACAAGAGACTAGGCCGTGGACAGGGATCTGGCGGTAGCACAGCAGGCCGTGGTCACAAGGGTGCTCAATCGCGCTCGGGTAACAGCAAGAAAAGCGGTTTTGAAGGTGGTCAAATGCCGCTTCAGAGACGTGTACCTAAGTTCGGTTTCAAGAACAATAACAAAATCTATTTCAAGGCAATCAACTTAGATGCGTTAGAAGAATTGGCAAAGAAGACAAGTACCTCTTCATTGAGCCTCCAGTTAATGGTTGACAATGGAATTGTAGGTAAAAAAGATAAAGTAAAAATATTAGGCCGTGGTGAATTGAAAGCAAAAGTGAACGTAGAAGCTCACGCTTTCTCAGAAACAGCAACCAAAGCAATTGAAACCGTAGGCGGTAGCGCCACAACCCTGAAATAAATGAAGCGTTTCTTTACAACCATAAAGAACATTTTTGCGATTGAAGATCTGAGGGTCAGAATTCTCAACACAATTGGATTTCTGATTATTTTCAGATTGGGATCTTATGTGGTGTTACCTGGCGTGGATGCAAATCAATTGGCGGGAACACAAGGAGGAATCTTTGATTTTCTAAACACATTTTTGGGAGGGTCGTTTAGTCGCGCATCTATTTTTGCGTTGGGCATTATGCCTTACATCTCAGCGTCAATTGTGGTGCAACTCCTAACAGTAGCGGTACCTCATTTCGCGAAGATGCAAAAGGAAGGGGACAGCGGCAGAAAGAAATTGAATCAGTTTACACGCGTGCTTACGATCGCGATTACGGCTGCACAATCATACGGATACATTCGCGCAACGATTAACCCTGAAGCAAGGATTGATGACGGCTTGTTCTTCGTAGTATCATCGATGATCATTATTGTGGCAGGAACCATGTTTTGCATGTGGTTGGGCGAGCGCATTACCGATAAAGGAATTGGAAACGGAATTAGCATGTTGATAATGATCGGAATCGTGTCGCGTTTCCCGGCAGCTATCTGGCAAGAAGCAGAATCTAAAGGTTTAAGCGGTGGTTTGTTGTTGATAATTGAATTTCTAGCATTGTTCTTTGTGGTAGTGGGTGTAATTGCCATGACCCAAGCGGTTCGGAGAATTCCAGTTCAATACGCGAAACAAGTAGTAGGGAATAAATTGTATGGTGGCAAGCGTGACTTCATTCCATTGAAATTGAATTCGGCTGGTGTGATGCCAATCATTTTTGCGCAAGCTTTAATGTTCATTCCTCCGTTGGTAGCTCAAATTTGGAGAGACAGCGATGTGAGTGCTTATGTAGGTTCTACTTTTGCTGACTTTACTTCATGGCAATATAATTTGTTGTTTGCCTCATTGATCATCATTTTCACCTTTTTTTATACAGCCATCACAGTGCCGTCCAACGACATTGCTGAGAACTTAAAAAGAAATGGTGGGTTTGTTCCGGGCATTAAGCCAGGGAAACAGACTTCAGAATTTATTGATAGCATTTTATCAAAAATTACTTTACCGGGTGCATTGTTATTGGCAGCGGTGGCTATTCTTCCTGCGTTTGCAGTGAAGGCGGGCATCACGCAAAATTTTGCTTACTTCTACGGTGGCACTTCCCTCCTTATTTTGGTGGGTGTGGTGTTAGATACGCTTCAGCAGATTGAAAGTTATTTGTTGATGCGTCACTACGAAGGGATGATGAAATCCGGAAGAGTGAAAGGACGTTCTCAGTTTGCTGCGGCTTGAAGTTGAATGGTTCACTACAAGACGGAAAGTGATATTCAGATAATAAAAGAAAGCGCCCAGGTATTAGCCAAAGCGCATGCGGAAGTAGCCAAGGCCATCAAGCCCGGAGTGAAAACGAAAAAACTGGATAGCATTGCCGAGGAATATATCAGAGATAACAATGGTATACCTTCGTTTTTGAACTATAATGGTTCATTTCCGGCTTCACTTTGTATCTCGGTAAACGATGTAGTTGTACATGGTTTTCCGGGAGAATATGAATTAAAGGAGAAAGACATTGTCTCCATTGATTGCGGTGTTCAGTATAAAGGTTTCCATAGCGATTCGGCTTATACCTATCCATTGGAAGGGGCAAGCGAAGATGCGCTACGATTGTTGGAACGAACCTACGAATCGCTTTACCTAGGCATTGCGCAAGCGAAGGTGGGTAACCGAATCGGTGACATTGGGCATGCGGTTCAGGCCTTTGTTGAGCAGTTTGGATACGGAGTAGTAAGGGAGTTGGTAGGGCATGGAGTGGGAAGAAGTTTACACGAAGACCCCGAAGTACCCAACTACGGAAAGAGGGGAAAGGGACCGAGGATCATGCCGGGGATGGTGTTTGCCATCGAGCCGATGATCAACATGGGAACGAAGAAAGTAGTACAAGAAAAAGACGGATGGACGATCCGGACAAGTGATAGAAAGCCATCTGCTCATTTTGAGCACATGGTGGCAATCTTCCCTGACAGAACAGAAATTTTGACTACACACGAATACATAGAAGATAGTTATAGTTATAAATGGCGAAACAAAAGTCGATAGAACAAGACGGAACAATACAAGAAGCCTTGTCTAACGCGATGTTCAAAGTGCAGTTAGAAAATGGCCATGAGGTATTGGCACATATTTCAGGAAAGATGAGGATGCATTACATCCGCATACTTCCTGGAGACAAGGTGAGATTGGAAATGTCACCGTATGATTTGACAAAAGGCAGGATAACGTTTAGATATAAATAAGGTCGGTTATGAAAGTAAGAGCATCCATAAAAAAACGGAGTGCCGATTGTAAAATCATCAGGCGCAAAGGGAAATTATTTGTGATCAATAAAAAGAATCCACGGTATAAACAAAGACAAGGATAATTATGGCACGTATTGCTGGTGTTGACATTCCGGATAACAAGAGAGGCGAAATTAGCCTAACATATATCTTTGGTATTGGCCGTAGGTCAGCCCAAAATATATTGACCCAAGCGAAAGTAGGTTGGGACAAAAAGGTGAAAGAGTGGAACGATGAAGAATCGAATGCCATCCGTGCCGTGATTTCGGAGCAATTTAGAATTGAAGGTTCATTAAAGTCTGAGGTGCAATTGAGCATCAAGCGATTGATGGACATCGGTTGTTACCGTGGCTTGCGCCATCGCAAAGGATTACCGGTGCGTGGCCAAAAGACAAAGAACAACTCACGCACTCGTAAGGGTAAGCGTAAGACAGTAGCGAACAAGAAGAAGGCAGTTAAAGGTTAACAATTAAACTAATAGACTTTTCGTATGGCAGCACCTGCAGTTGAAAAGAAGAAGGACAAGAGCAAGAAACGCGTAGTAAATGTCGAGGCTATCGGTCAGGCACATATTCGCGCTACCTTCAACAACATCATCATTTCTATCACCAATACCACAGGACAAGTTGTGTCTTGGGCATCGGCTGGAAAGATGGGGTTCAAAGGCTCAAAGAAAAATACACCGTATGCCGCTCAGGTTGCAGCACAAGAATGTGCTACCAAAGCATTTGAGCTAGGTGTGCGCAAAGTAGAGGTTTTTGTAAAAGGCCCTGGTGGTGGAAGAGAGTCTGCTATCCGTAGCATTCAGGCTTCTGGTGTTGAGGTTACAATTATCAGAGACTTCACTCCCATGCCGCACAACGGATGTCGTCCTCCGAAGAAAAGAAGAGTTTAATTTCAGTAATTAGAAAGTTATAAATCATGGCAAGGTACACCGGCCCCAAAACAAGGATTTCCAGAAGGTATAACGAACCTATCTTTGGCGACAGCAAAACGTTGGCAAAGAAAAACTATCCTGCTGGCCAACACGGCAAAGGCAAGAAGCGCAAGCAATCAGAATATGCTGTGCAGTTGGCTGAAAAGCAGAAGGCAAAGTTTATCTATGGAATTCTAGAGCGTCAATTTGAGAACACATTCCTCAAGGCTTCTGCGAAAAAAGGAGTAACGGGTGAAGTGTTGCTGCAAATGTTGGAATCCCGCTTGGATAATACCGTTTACAGATTAGGAGTCGCTCCCACCCGTAGAGCAGCTCGTCAATTGGTCGTGCATAAGCACATTACAGTTAATGGTGAGGTGTTAAATATCCCCTCAGCATTTTTACGCCCAGGTGATGTGATTGCAGTGCGTGAAAAATCAAAGTCATTGGAAGCAATCAACAATTCCTTGTCAATCCAAGGAGCGAAAAAGTATAATTGGCTAGAATGGGATTTGAAAGAAATGGAAGGCAAACTGATCAACTTGCCCCCACGTCAAGATATTCCGGAAAACATCAACGAACAGTTGATTGTCGAGTTGTACTCTAAGTAATTCAAACTTTTAATTAAAAAATCACTTATGTCAATATTAGCATTTCAAATGCCGGAGAAGGTAGTGATGGAAAAGTCAGATGACTTTCACGGCTTCTTTACTTTCAAGCCTTTGGAAAAAGGATATGGAGTTACCATTGGCAATGCCTTGAGAAGAATTTTGTTGTCTTCGTTGGAAGGATATGCAATTACTGGAATTAAAATTCCGGGAGTATTGCATGAGTTCTCTACCATCGAGGGTGTAGTAGAAGATGTAGCCGAAATCATTTTGAACTTGAAGCAGGTTCGTTTCCGCAAGGTAGGCGAGTCAAACGATACCAAAGTAGTAGTTAATATCAAGAAGCAGAAGCAATTCAAAGCTTCTGACATTGCTAAGTTTACTGCTGGATATGAAATCTTAAATGGAGACCACGTCATCTGTAATTTAGATGAGTCTGCTCACTTTGAAATTGAGTTGATGGTAGAAAAAGGCAGAGGGTATTTGCCTGCCGAAGAGAGCAAGCCTAATGAGCAAGTATTTGGCTTTATTCCAATCGATGCGATTTTCACACCAGTAAAGAATGTAAAATACAGCGTAGAGAACACGCGCGTGGAGCAGAAGACTGACTACGAAAAATTATTGATTGATATCGAAACAGATGGTTCAATCCATCCTGAGAAGGCCTTGGAAGGAGCTGCGTTTATTTTGATCCAACACTTTCGCTTGTTCTCTGATAAGTCAATTGAGCTAGAGACCACCAAGGACAGCGAAGTAGAGCAAGTGGATGAGGAGATGCTGCACATGCGTAAGTTGTTGAAAACACAGTTGCACGACCTAGATCTTTCTGTGCGCGCGTACAATTGCTTGAAAGCCGCGGAGGTAAAATCACTTGGAGACTTAGTAAGATTGGACATATCAGATATGATGAAGTTCCGCAACTTCGGTAAGAAATCGTTGGCTGAGCTAGAGCAACTGGTGGCTGATAAAAATCTGACGTTCGGAATGGACCTTGCAAAATATAAATTGGAAGAAGACTAATGAGACACGGTAAAAAAATAAACCACTTAGGCCGTCAGTCAGCGCACCGTCATGCTTTGTTATCAAACATGGCATCTTCGCTGATAATGAACAAGCGAATTACTACTACGGTAGCAAAAGCGAAGGCTTTGAAGAAATATGTAGAGCCTTTGTTGACCAAGGCAAAGAACGATACTACGCACTCGCGCAGAACGGTGTTCTCGTATCTTCAAAACAAAGATTCTATCAAAACTCTTTTTGGCGAAGTTGCCGGACGCATTGCCAACCGTGCAGGCGGATACACACGTATTATTAAGTTGAGCGAAGTGCGCTTGGGTGACGCGGCAGACATGTGTTTGATGGAATTGGTCGATTTCAACGATCTTTACACCAAAGACGGAGCCGTTAAGAAAGCGAAAACACGCAGAGGAAAGAAAAGCAAGAAGGAAGAAGGCGAAGTTGAAGATGCTACGGTTGTAGCAGAGGCAACGGAAGAGAAGCCTAATCTGCCTGCCGGCAAGGCAGGGAAAGCCGCTAAGAAGACTAAAAAAGAAGAATAAGTGAATTCTTTGAATGATAAGGAGGGATTGGACGCAAGTTCAATCCTTTTTTTTTGGCCTATTTCGAACGAGTGCAGAAAGAATTAATCCCTTTAAGTAGTAATCAATTCAAGCTAAAACTATTTTTGTCAACCACTAACCACTTTATATTTTGCAGGACAAAGCTTACTTACTTTTAGCAGACGGCCTCCTAGTGGAGGGTCGCGCCATTGGGAAAAAAGGTACAAGCGGAGGGGAAATCTGCTTCAATACGGGTATGACAGGCTATCAGGAGATTTATACCGATCCTTCTTACTACGGGCAAATCATCGTCAATACCTCCGCGCACATCGGTAACTATGGCACGGTGGAAGCAGAGAATGAGTCCGCAGCCCCTCAAATCAAAGGGATTGTGATTAACGAGTTTTCGGACGAGTTCAGCCGAAAGGCAGCTACGCAGAGCCTGCAAGAATACCTAGAAAAAAATCAGGTGGTCGGCATTGCTGACGTTGACACGCGGAAATTGGTTCGCCACATCCGCAGCAAGGGCGCAATGAACGCCATTATTTCTTCGGAGCTTTCACCCGATCAATTGAAAGATGAATTGAAGAAAGTGCCATCGATGGAAGGCCTAGAGTTGTCCTCTATTGTCAGTACGAAAAAGCCGTATTTTAAGGGAGAGCCCAGTGCACCGATCAAAATTGCAGCATTGGATGTGGGCATTAAGAATAATATTTTGAATAGCCTGGCGGAGAGAGGATGCTATGTGCAAGTATTTCCAGCAAAAACTACCTTCAAAGAAATGGAAGCTTGGAAGCCAGATGGATATTTTATTTCCAATGGTCCGGGCGATCCTTCGGTGATGGATTATGCTATTAAAACCGTAAAGGAAATTTTAGATGCCGATAAACCTGTTTTTGGGATTTGCTTGGGACATCAACTATTAGCTTTAGCTGTAGGGTTATCGACTTACAAAATGCACCATGGTCACCGCGGTTTAAATCACCCAGTAAAAAATTTAGTATCCGGCTTGGGTGAGATTACTTCTCAAAATCACGGCTTTTCGGTGAGCGACAAAGACTTGGATAAAAATTCGAATGTAGAGGTGACACATGTTCACTTGAATGATAAAACGATTATGGGCATTCGGTTAAAAAATAAAAATGCATTTTCAGTGCAGTATCATCCGGAGGCATCACCGGGACCACATGATTCGAGATATTTGTTTGACCAGTTTTTAAATATGATTCGTTAATTTGAAAATTCGTTGATTTGAAGATTTGAAAATGAAAGAAGATCAGACATAAAAGTTCATCAACCGTAAATTGTAAATCAAGAAATCCTAAATCTAAAATTAAAATGAGTTTAATCGAAAGCATCCACGCCCGTCAGATACTTGATAGCCGTGGCAATCCAACAGTAGAAGTTGATGTGTTTACAGAGTCTGGAGCGTTTGGTCGGGCGGCTGTTCCTTCCGGAGCGTCTACCGGTTCGCACGAAGCAGCAGAACTTCGCGATGGTGACAAATCAAAGTACATGGGTAAAGGTGTATTAAAAGCAGTTGAAAATGTAAACTCAGAAATAGCGGAAGAGGTGGTTGGTTTTTCGGTGTTTGATCAATCGTTGATCGATAAAATCATGATTGAGTTGGACGGCACACCCAACAAGGGCAAACTAGGTGCCAACGCGATTTTAGGAGTTTCGCTGGCAGTGGCCAAAGCTGCAGCTATGGAAGCAGGTCAATCGTTGTACCGTTACATTGGAGGCGTGAATGCGAACACGTTGCCGGTGCCAATGATGAATATTTTGAATGGCGGCAGCCACGCGGATAACTCCATCGATTTTCAAGAATTTATGGTGATGCCTGTGAGTGCCAGCACATTTTCAGAAGCACTGAGAATGGGTGCAGAGGTTTTTCACACGTTGAAAAAAGTTTTACACGATCAAGGTCTATCTACTAACGTGGGAGATGAGGGAGGTTTTGCGCCCAACATCAAATCGAATGAGGAAGCGATTGAAATTGTTTTGAAGGCGATTGAATCCGCAGGCTATAAGCCGGGTTCTGAAATCATGATTGCGCTAGATCCGGCCGCTTCCGAATTTTATAACACAGAGACAAAGACTTATCATTTTAAGAAGTCGTCTGGCAAAAAGTTAGAGCCGTTGGAAATGGCTGAGTACTGGACGAATTGGTCAAAAAAATATCCCATCATTTCCATTGAAGATGGCTTGGCGGAAGACGATTGGACTGGCTGGAAAGCATTGACGGAAAACATCGGCAAGAAAGTGCAATTGGTAGGCGATGATTTATTTGTAACGAATGTAAAGCGTTTGCAAGAAGGGATTGACAAAGGTGTAGGGAATGCTATTTTGATAAAGGTAAATCAAATCGGTACACTCACCGAAACCATTGATGCCGTGAATTTGGCAAAACGTAATTCGTATAAGAGCATTATGTCGCACCGTTCAGGTGAAACAGAAGACAACACGATTGCAGACTTAGCGGTAGCGTTGAACACCGGTCAGATCAAAACCGGTTCGGCTTCTCGTTCCGATCGTATGGCAAAATACAATCAGCTAATTAGGATTGAAGAAGAGTTGGGAGAAGTAGCTTATTTTCCTGGAAAGAATTTTTAATAGAAATTTCTTTTATAAAAGAAGCCGAGGGTTAAACCTTCGGCTTTTTTGTGTTACGGGTATGGACTACTTCAGAAGCCCTTCAACCAAGATATCTTCATCAATGCTTTCCCAATGTATGCCCTCGCCACTCCCAATTAATCGCCAATTGTTTCGTTCGGCTTCAGAGGCATCTTGCAGCCGAGGAAACCAATCAACAGGGTTGGCTATCTCTCTGCCATCTTCTAGCCTTACAGCCTTACCAACATTTTGAGATCGGTAAACCATACCTCAGTGGCATTCGTTGATTTAGTTATTGCTAAACTGCTCATTGCGATATTCTGATTTGAGTTAGGCTTAGTAAGGTAAGCCATTTCCGAAAATTTCCTTATCTTCGTACAACCATTTTTTAAGCTATGTTAAAGAAATTACCCTCCGCTCTCCGAAACTTCTATGTTGTAACTGGCCTTTGCTTTTTAGCCTGGATGGTATTTTTGGACTCCAATGATTTGATTTCACGATTTAAATTAGGAGCTAAGTTGCGCAACCTGAATCGCGAGAAAGTGTATTATCAAGAAAAGATTGCCGATGTGCAAAAAGATCGGGAAGAATTGATGACGGACCGGGAGCTGTTGGAAAAATTTGCAAGAGAAAAGTATTTGATGAAGAAGGACAAAGAGGATATTTTTATTATTCAAGAAAAGGATTAAAAATCCAAAAATATGAAGCGAATTAGTGTTGCCATCTTGTTGATATTTGTGGTAGTCGCAAGTTTTGCTCAGCGCGCTATTGAGGAAGATACTCCTAAAACATTTAAAGACCGCGGATACTTTGGAGGAGGATTCGGGCTAAGTGGTGGGCGTGATGGGTTTGGAAATAACTTTTTTTTTATCGCCCTTAATCCTATAGTTGGATACATGATTAAGCCGCAGTTCTCTATCGGAACAGGAGTCAATTGGCAACGCACGAGTTTTTCTGATATTAATTTAACACTCAATCAATATGGTGTTAGTCCGTTTGCGCGCTACAACTTCAGCCCCCAATTATTTGGGTACGGTGAATACAATTATATTTCGACCCCCACCTTTAATAACAAGGAAAGAAGAAGTTTTAACCGGATGTTGCTTGGCCTTGGTTACACAGTGCCGTTGGGCGGGCGTGGGGCAGTAAATGGCGTTGCTCTCTACGATGTGCTATACAATCAGGCAGAGCGGGCTTTTGCATCGCCTTGGGTGTTCCGTGTGTTTTTCACCTTTTAGTGGAAGAATTTTACATCTAACTTCTTAGCTAGTTCTTCCAAGTCTTCCATCACTTTTTCATTGAGTGGAATGCCATCTTTCATCCGCTGAATTTCACTTTCTCGTTCCGGATCGCCTGGGATAATTATGCGCTGTTGACCTTCGATTGTTTTTGCTTCGCGAAAGCGCGTAATCCATTTGTCCATGTGCATTTTAAATTCATCAGCTGGACGGAACGCATCTACGCGCATAGCTCCAAAAAAATGACCGATGCCTTCACCTACCGGATCGGCAGGAGGAGATAGAAAACTAACAAACGGAGGAACCCAAGGTCCATAATTTGCTCCACTCAATACTCCCGAAAAAATATCTACCCATGCGCCCAAACTAAATCCCTTATGACTTCCATGCTCGCGATCGCTACCGAGAGGGATCAACGCTCCTCCTTCTTTCAATTCGTTGGGATTGGTAGAAGGGCTTCCGTCTTTTTTTTGTATCCAACCGAGTGGGGCTTCTTTATTTTTACGTTGTAGGATTTCGAGTTTGCCATTAGCGGCTGTGGTCGTGGCAAAGTCTGCTACGAAGGGTGGTTGTTTGCCTGCAGGGATGGCAACACAAATCGGATTGGTGCCAAGCAATCGTTCAACGGAAAAAGTAGGCGCCACCAACGGGCTTGCGTTGGTCATGGCAATACCAATCATATCATGGGGTAGCGCCATCATGGCGTGATAAGCCGCAATGCCAAAGTGGTTTGAATTTTTGACGGCAACCCATCCAGTGCCCACTTGGTTCGCTTTCTCGATGGCAATTTCCATTGCTTTAGGCGCTACCACCAAGCCCAAGCCTCCATCGCCATCCAGCACGGCTGTGCTAGCGCGAGCATGCACAATTTTAGTTTTTGGTTGACTGTTGATTCGGTTTGCTTCCCAAAGCCGCACGTAGCCGGACAATCGCGCTAAGCCGTGGGAGTCGATGCCCCGCAAATCGGCACTGAGCAATACATCGGAAGCTAGTCTTGCCCCTTCTTCTGGGCAGTTCATTTTTTTGAAAACTTCAAATGCAAAATGCCAAAGTTGGCCGTGGGAAAAAATGGGTTCGCTCATGGTCGATTATAAATTCTGTTTTTCCAATTTTGCATTTCTTTCTTAAAGTCTTCAAATGTAATCGTTTGGCCACTATCTACTTCTTTACTGGCGCTATCTAATCCTTTCAATTGCGCTTTTATTAAATAGTCAACGAACTCTTCTTTACACGGGGGCTTTTTTTATTTCCTGATGTTGCTCATTTGATTTTTCTGTGTTGCCAAGTTACAAAATGTCGCTTGACTATTATTGCTTGCGTAAGGGATTGAAGCGAAAATCCTTTTTGGCCTTGCTAAATGTTAATGGGTCGTGCCACGGCTAAATAGGGAAGCAAAAAGCCGTGGCACGACTAAACGCAAAGCTTTGTGGCCAAAAAGATTGTAGCGAAAAGCCCGACCCTGACGCCTCGGCAGGGGTACGCCCAAAAACCCGCATTTCTAATTGATAAAGTTTTAAGAATTTTCTCGTTGGGATTATGGAAATTTGTGTGCCCGTGCATCTTACCCCAAACAAAATGAAAAAATATATGAAGAATCAACTTTTGGCCACCGCTCTATCGGTAAGTGCGCTGGTTGCCATGGGGCAAAATGAAAAACAGGTGGAATCGAAGATTACGAACGTAACGGTCTTTTTAAACAAGGCTCAAGTTACCCGCGAATTGAAAACCAGATTAGAGGCAGGTAAAACAAATTTGATCGTAACAGGACTAACTTCTCAATTAGATCCGCAAAGCATACAGGTTTCGGGCAAAGGTAGTTTTGTGATTTTAGGCATCAGCCATCAACAAAATTATTTGAATGAGTTTAACAGCCCGAAAGGGTTGAGGTTATTAAAAGATTCTGTTGAGAATTTGCAGCGCCAACTTTTGCTGGAGCAAAGTCAAAAGGAGATTTTGAATAAAGAGGAGCAAATGCTGCTGAGCAACCAAAAAATTGGTGGCACTAACCAAAACTTAACAGTAGCAGAGTTAAAAGCTATGGCCGATTTTTACCGTAGCCGTTTGGGCGATATAGTTACTTCGCGCATGAAGCAAGATGACAAGATCAAACGAATCAACGAACGTATAGTTAAGTTGAATAATCAAATAAATAATCAGAACGAATTGTACAATCGGAACACCAGTGAAATTGTAGTAAGTCTTTCTGCGGAAGCGGCCACGCCAGTAGAGTTGGATGTGAATTATGTAGTGGCTAACGCGGGCTGGTATCCGATTTATGATCTGCGCGCGATCAATACCAAAAGCCCTGTGCAGTTAAGCTATAAAGCAAATGTATTTCAAAGCACAGGCGAAGAATGGAAAAATGTGAAGCTAAAATTATCGACTGCCAATCCTAACCAAAGTGGTCTCAAGCCAGAGTTGAGTTCTTGGTTTCTGGATTTTTATCAGCCCATTGCCTACGCACTTGATATGAAGAAAGCAAGCGGTGCCATTTCTCGATCTGCGCCTATGATGGCCAAAGAAGAAATGGCGTTGGAACTTCCTCCCGCTGCTGCTGCACTTTCAGTAGCCGATTATGTTTCTACCATTCAAACTACTTTGAATACTGAATTTGACATTTCATTACCTTATTCTGTATTGTCGGCTTCTAAACCTACCACGGTAGATATTCGCAACTATGAAATGAAATCAGATTACACTTATTCGGTAGCGCCAAAGTTAGATAACGATGCGTTCTTATTGGCAAGAGCTACAGGTTGGGAAGAATTCAATTTGCTGCCTGGCGAGGCGAATATTTTCTTTGAAGGAACATTTGTGGGTAAATCTTTTATTGATCCAAACAATGTGAAGGATACACTTTCGGTTTCGTTGGGTCGCGATAAGAGAATTGTGGTGAAACGCGAAAAGTTGAAAGACCTTACCTCGCGCAGCTTTATCGGTTCGAACAAAAAGGAGAGCTACGCTTACGAGATTTCTGTTCGCAACACAAAAGCCGAAAGTATTAAAATCATCATCGAAGATCAGGTCCCCGTTTCGCAAAACACTCAAATAGAAGTGAGTGTTCAAGATGCCGGTGGGGCTAAATACAATAAACAAACCGGAAAGCTGGTGTGGGAGCTGGAGTTAAAACCCAATGACACCCGCAAGTTTGTTTACAAGTTTGAAGTCAAATATCCGAAGGACAAACAGATCAATGGCCTGTAGCGAGAAGCCCTGACAGTATCGTCAGGGCTTTTTTATTTCCATTTTTGTTTTAGTTCTTTGTTTTTCATGTCAGGCTTATGCGGAGATTTTTACTGGTCGTTTTAGTTTGTGTTTCAATCGAAGGGTTGAGTCAAATAGTTAACACCGCCACAATGGATACGCTTGAGACAACGGCCATCGGGCATTTGGCCATTGGCGGTTACATGGATATGTATTACGGCTACAATTTTAATCAACCCGCTGGCGGCACTAATCCCTATTTTGTTTCGTCCAATCGGCACGATGAAATGAATATCAATTTAGCGTATATCGACTTGCGCTATCGAGCCACTGATTTCCGAGCGCGCTTTGTGCCTGGCTACGGCACCTACATGAACTCAAACTATGCTAACGAAATAGGCACGCTCAAAAACATTGTCGAGGCAACAGCTGGGTTAAGACTTTCCGCCAAGCGAAATATTTGGGTAGATGTTGGTGTGTTCGGATCTCCATATACCAATGAAAGTGCTATCTCTAAAGACCATTTGATGTACACCCGATCGTTTGCCCCTGAGAATGTGCCCTATTATTTATCTGGGGTTAAGTTTAGTGTTCCATTAAACAGTAAGTGGACAACGATTCTTTTTTTGCTCAATGGATGGCAGGTCATTCAAGATAACAATGGGAATAAGTCCATGGGCACGCAAGTCGAGTTTCGTCCGAACAAAAGGATGTTGTTCAATTGGGACACCTACATAGGTAACAATAGAACCGCGCAAGCTCCAGATTTCCGAATGAGGTATTTCACAGATTTGTATTGGATTTACAAAGCCAATGACAAGTTTGATGCAACTTCTTGCGTTTATCTCGGTTTTCAAGAGCGGGCGAATACCACCACTCTCACTTGGTGGACTGCCAATTTCATAGGTCGTTATCATTTCACCGACCAACTTTCCATTTCAGGAAGAATAGAATATTATAGTGATGGAGGCGTTCACCAAATTCCAATTACAAACGTGAACTCATTCAAAGTGTTTAGTACTGGACTTTGTTTGAACTACAAGGCCAATCACAATGCTTTGCTTCGCATCGAGGCTCGTCAATTTATTGCTCCCGATAACGTTTACTTGGACGAAAAAACAAATCCTACGTCTGCCAGCACCTGGTTAGTTGGAAGCCTCACTGCCTGGTTCTAGTGCCTACCGATTTTCAGCGGTGCTTTTAACGGCTATTATTTTTAGTTTGAGTGAAATCTCATCGTTGATTAAGTCATCTTTAATCGTTCCGATGATGCCGGAATTGTACACAATGCCCCACTTTGTTCTGTC
>JBBSCN010000050.1:0-18126 GCA_038250265.1 Cytophagales bacterium
AATTGGGAATAAGCGTAAAGACGAAATAATATGGAAAAGCGATTTATGATTACTCTATTTTTGGTGAGTGTATTTAACTTCTCATGCGAGACCAAAGTGTGTTGCGCCCCACCGCCACTAACTCCTCTGCCTGGTACGATCAGCATTGGAATTACCGGAGATGCAGCCGATGTTCAAACATCTACTATCGCAGGAACAGTCTTAATGGGGGGTGGCACTGATGTGGATGAAGCTATCAAATGGATGATCAGTCGAAGTGGAGGCGGAGATTTTGTAGTAATAAGAGCCACTGGCTCTACTGGTTACAATGATTACATCAAACAATTGGGAAACTCCAATTCGGTTGAAACCTTGTTGATTGATTCCCGTGAGAAGGCCAACCTGCCAGAGGCGCGAGAAAAAATTAGAAATGCAGAAGCTCTGTTTATTGCCGGTGGCGATCAAAGCAATTATGTAAACTTTTGGGCGGACACGGAAGTATCCAAAGCCATTCAGTATTTGATTGATACAAAGAAAGTCCCCATTGGCGGTACGAGCGCAGGCTGTGCAGTGCTTAGTGGGTTTATTTTTGATGCCAAGAATGGAAGTGTGATTTCTGCCGAAGCGTTGGCTAACCCGTATGGCCCGTTAGTAAGTATTTCAAAAAGTTTCATCATCGTCCCTGAGTTGCAAAATGTTATTGCCGATCAACACTACTCACAGCGGACGCGCCAAGGCAGGCACCTGGTTTTTATGGCTCGCCTCCAGAAGGACTTTAGTGTAACTTCTCCGCTTGGCATTGGAGTTGATGAAAGGACAGCCGTAGCGATTGATGAAAACGGAAATACAAAGATATTCGGATCAGGATCAGCTAATTTTTTATTTTCAAACGGAACGCCTGAAGAATGTGAGCCCACAAAAAAGCTGACATGGAATAGAGATGGCAAAGCAGTACGCGCTTACGTCATAAATGGGAGCTCAACGGGAACAGAAGGGATTAATACTCTTCAAAATCCAACTAGCGAGCCCAATCAGTATTGGAGCGTAGTTGGTGGAGAGTTGAAAATCAATTAGCAGTTTTTCTATTTTTGTTCAATCAACTTTTGAATTGCTAGGTATTCATCTCGTAACCGAGCAGCTTCCATAAATTCAAGTTCACGTGCGGCTTTTTCCATGGTTTTCTTTGTGCGATCTGCCATCTTAATAAGTTCGTCTTTGGTCAGATACGCGGCCACCGGATCAGCTGCTAATGATCTTTCTTCGTCTTCTATGTAATAGCGCTTCATTCCTTTTTTCGAGTCAGCTACTTTGGTTTGGCCAAGAATTGAGTCAATGGATTTGATAATTGTTTTAGGCGTAATGCCATTGGCTAAGTTATAGTCGATTTGAATTTGTCTTCTTCGATTAGTTTCATCAATTGCCTGGTGCATAGAATCGGTAGTCTTATCTGCGTACATGATCACACGGCCATTTTCATTTCTTGCTGCGCGCCCGATAGTTTGCACCAATGATCGCTGGTTGCGCAAGAAGCCTTCTTTATCGGCATCTAAAATAGCCACCAACGAAACTTCTGGCAAATCCAATCCTTCGCGCAATAGATTCACGCCAACTAACACATCAAATATTCCAAGGCGCAGTTCACGCAGAATTTCTACCCGATCTAGCGTTTGCACTTCGCTGTGAATGTACCGACATTTTACACGAGCACGCTCCAAGAATTTTGTTAACTCTTCCGCCATTCGTTTGGTGAGCGTGGTGACCAACACCCGCTCTTTCTTTTTCACGCGCTCATCGATTTCCTCCAACAGATCATCAATTTGATTTTTGCTCGGCCGCACATCGATGATTGGATCTAGTAATCCAGTCGGGCGAATGATTTGCTCTACTACTACGCCATCCGATTTTCTAAGTTCATATTCTGAAGGAGTCGCACTTACATATACTACTTGTCCTAATATTCCTTCAAACTCATTAAAGGTTAGTGGCCGATTATCAAGTGCCGAAGGCAATCGGAATCCGTAGTCCACCAAATTTACTTTGCGTGATCGATCGCCACCCCACATCGCGCGTACTTGAGGTATGGTCACGTGACTTTCATCGATCACCATTAAAAAATCATTAGGGAAATAGTCGATCAAACAGAAAGGTCTTGCACCGACTGTTCTCCTGTCGAAATAGCGCGAATAGTTTTCAATGCCACTGCAGTACCCCAACTCTCGCATCATCTCCAAATCAAACTCGGTGCGTTCTTTCAGCCGTTTTGCTTCCAAATGTTTTCGTTCGCCTTCAAACATTTCGACTTGCAATACCATATCGTCTTGAATCTCTCGAATGGCTTGTTGCAACATGTCCTTCCCCGTAACGAATAAGTTGGCGGGAAAAATCACAGTCTGCTTTTCATCCGAAATTTTCCTGCCTGAGATGGGGTCAATTAATTGAATGGATTCAATCTCATCGCCAAAGAAATAAATCCGCAACGCATAATCTGCGTAAGCGAGAAAAATATCTACCGTATCACCTTTTACGCGAAAGGTACCCCTTTTGAATTCGGCTTCTGTGCGATTGTATAAAATGTCGACCAGCGCAAAGAGAAGCTTGTTTCGTGGAATCAGTTCGCCAACTTTCAATTGAATTCTATTCTTGCCAAACTCCTCCGGGTTTCCGATACCATAGATGCACGAAACTGACGCTACCACGATGACGTCTCTTCTTCCTGACAGTAAAGAAGACGTAGCGCTTAATCGAAGTTTTTCTATTTCAGCATTGATGGAAAGGTCTTTTTCAATGTAAAGATTAGAGGAAGGTATAAAAGCCTCGGGTTGATAGTAATCATAATAAGAAATGAAATATTCGACTGCATTTTGAGGAAAGAATTGTTTGAACTCGCCATATAATTGAGCCGCTAATGTTTTGTTGTGGCTAAGAATAAGTGTTGGCTTGTTCGTTTCAACAATCACGTTGGCAATCGTGAACGTCTTGCCAGAACCCGTGACTCCCAGTAGAGTTTGATGCTGTTCTCCTTGGTTGACTCCTTTTACCAGTTGTTCAATTGCCTTCGGTTGATCGCCCGTTGGAACATACTCACTAGTAAGTTGAAAATCCATTTATCCTAATTATTCCAAATCGCCCAAGCTTTTTCTGCCTGGATGTGCAGCATTTCCAAACCGTTTTTAATTGTGGCTCCTCGCATTTCAGATTTTTGTAAAAACATGGTGCGAGCCGGGTTGTAGATCAAGTCATAAACATAATGTTTAGAATTGATTAGCTCGTAGTTGATCGGTGGCATTGCATTTGAATTAGGCGACATTCCGAGCGGAGTGGTGTTGATGATCAATGTGGCCGATGAAATGGGCTGGCCGTCTTTCTCCAAATCCTCGTACGAATAATCGCCATCTGTGCTTTTTCGGGAAACCACCTTGTAGGGAATGTTTAATTTTTTAAGTGCCTGACGGACCGCTTTCGATGATCCGCCTGATCCTAGTACAAGTGCACTGGCGTTTTCAATACTGGGAAACCATTTCTCAACTGTTTCGTAAAACGCATCGCTATCGGTGTTGAAGCCTTTTAGTGTTCCGTTTTGGATTTTTATCACGTTTACCGCACCAATTTTTTTTGCGTCCGAATCGATATCGGTCAATAGCTTCATGACTTGCTCTTTGTAGGGAACGGTAACGTTAAGGCCGTATAGTTCCGGATTTTCATCGAGCAACTTTTTTAGTTCTTCAACTGTGGCGAGCGGATACAAATCATAGTGATAATCCCTCAAACCCTCGCGAAAGAATTTTTCATCAAAAAAAGACTTTGAAAAAGAATGAGAAACAGACGAGCCGATTAAGCCAAATTTTTTTTCCATAAATAAATAATTAATTAAGGGATGCTTTACTTTTTCCCTTTTTTAATATGCCGATAAGCATGGGAAGTATTGAGATGACGATAATTGCAAGGATTACTTTTTCGAAATTATTTTTAATGATGGGAATATTGCCAAACAAAAAGCCAAGAGAGGTGAGACTAACTACCCAAATAATTGCACCCAGTATACAATTTAGAATATAATTGCGGTACTTCATACTTCCCGCCCCGGCCACAAAGGGCGCAATGGTGCGAATGATGGGTACAAACCGCGCCATGATAATAGTTTTTGCTCCGTGTTTCTCGTAAAATTTTTCGGTTTCCAAAATGTATTCGTGCTTAAAAAATAGAATTTGCTTCTTGCTCTTGATGAAATTTCCTGCAAATCGGCCCACAAAGTAATTTACATTGTCGCCAAGAAGTGCAGCAACAATGAGCAAAGGTACAACAACATATATATTTATGGACGAACCGGGCATAGCTGCAATAGTTCCAGCTGCAAAAAGCAATGAATCTCCTGGCAGGAACGGCATTACGATTAAGCCTGTTTCTGTAAAGATGATCAAAAAGAGAATTGCGTAGGTGAGCGTACCATATTCGTTCACCAGCGAAATAAGATGCTGATCAAGATGGAGAAAGAAATCAATTAAAAATTCCATCCTTTTTTAGTCTGCTTCAAATGCAGGAGTTGATTTATCCTTTTTGCGCTCAAGACCCAAAAAGTGCAAGAACGTATCGCCCCGTAGCCCTAAACGAATAGTTTCAAGCGGGATAAGTTCATTGGGGGCAATATTTCCCAAGTTTACATTGGCTCCTAGAAGTTTTATGAACCAAACCTGTTGTGCCTTCTGAGGCGCTTCCCAAATAATTTTTTCGAACGGAATTTTTGTTAGAATTTCTTGCACCAACCCTGATCGAACTTCTCCGGTAGAGCGAAACAAACCAACATTTCCACCTTCGCGTGCTTCACCAATTACTTTCCAAGCACCTGCATCAAGTTCCTTTTGCATCAAATCAATCCATTGATAAGGAGGGATAATTTTATCCGCATCCTTTGAACCCACTTCTGATAGTACTGTTACTTGACCGGAAAGTTTTCTGATGTATTCTAGTTTCTTATCGTGATCCAAATCAATTGATCCATCGGATACTTCTGCGAATGTCATTCCAAATTCATCCAATACTTTTCTGTAATCGTCAAATTGATCTCTTATGATAAACGCTTCAAAAAGCGTTCCGCCAAAATAGCAGGGGATGCCGGCCTCTTTATAAACTTTTAGTTTCTCTTTTAATTTAGGCGTCACGTAGGAAGTGGCCCAGCCCAATTTCACAATGTCAACATGGTCAGCCGAAATGCTCATAAAGTCTTCCGCTTCGCGAATGCTCAGGCCTTTATCCATGGCCATGGTAAAACCCGAATCCCTGGGCTTTGTGGTGCGCTCAGGTAAATTTTTAAGATGATAATTCATTAGGAGTTTTCTTTTCTAAACTGATCAATGATTTTGTAGAGCGCTTTTTGTGTTTCTAACTTCGGGAAGAAGTCAAACAAGATTTTGTGCCCTTCAAAGTCCAAAATTAACGCATTTTCTAGATATGTAAAGGCTTCTTTGAATTCGCCCGCCTCGATCAAATAAATGGCCATTCGATAAAGAAAGTCGGGTTCTTTAGGAGCATCGGCCATTCCTTGCAGCAACACATCGGTTGCTTTCTTGGGCTCGCCTTGTTCATAATATATAAATGACCAATTGAGCCATATTTCTTTATCGTCCGGAGCGAGGTTAGCGGCTTCTTCGTATGCGCTCATACTCGAGATGGTATTGCCGATCTTAAATTCTGCATGCGCTGCCGCTTTCCAATATTCCGGATTGAGGTGATTGATTTTTATTGCTTTGTTGAAAAAGTGCAGCGCTTGATACCATTTCTCCTGTTTTTCCAAACAGCTACCAGCCCCAAACCAAGCTTCGTCATACAGCGAATCTAGTTTGGCCGACTTTTGAAAGTATTTAAGTCCCAAATCAAATTGCCCCATGTTTTCGTATGCTGCACCAATGCAACAATATACTTCCGGGCTCGGGCCTTCTATCTCAATCGTTTTATTAAATTCTTCAAGGGCGTCTTTGAATCTTTCTACGTTCATCAACGAATTCCCTAAATTGAAATGAGCGGAAGCGAAACTATCATCGATTGCTAATGCATAACCATAAGCATCAATGGCCTCTTCAAACTTTTCCAATTTGTTGCAGACAATTCCAAGATTGTACCATGCTGCAGATGAATATGGATCTTCGTCAATAAACTTTTTGTAATAAGATAAGCTTCCGTCAAGTTGACCAGCCACATCCAAGCAAAACGCTAGTTCATATAAGGAGCCTTCGTGATTGATATTTTCTTCAATGGACTTTTTATATGCATCAATCGCCTTTTCATAGTCTTCCATGCTTTGATAAGCCAGACCAATATTGTAGTAAATATCGTCCTTTTCGTCATCGGCAAAAGAGAGCACGTCCTCGTAAAGTGCAATTGCTTCTTTATGTTTTCCTTGAAGTGAAAAGACAGATCCGATGGAAAGAAATATTTCAATGTCCATTGGATGAAGGTTGCGCGCCTTTTCTAAAAGCTCCAGGGCTTCTTCATACTGTTCTAGGTTGGAAAGAATCTGTGCTTTGATGGCGATAAGGCCGGTAGAGAATGGGAATTGCTCCATTGCTTGATTGACTGCTCCTAAAGCTTTCTTAAACTTCAGCTTTTCCATGTAGTGATCTACGATCACTTCATAGGCGTCAACATCAAAATATCCTGTAGAATTGGCCCGTAGATTTTCCTCGTATCGCTTGATCAACTCCTCTTCTTCTTCCCTCTTTCTGAATTCGTGGCTCATCGGTCGAAAGGTTTTTCTAAAGTAAGAAATTTTTACGGTAGTAAAAATTTTGCCCCATTATTTTAACAAAGTTCTTTCAATAAAAAGTCAATGACAAGTTGTGTTTGTTATTTGTTTATGCTATAGGTCTGTTGGTAGTATTCGCAGCAGCAATCCAGCGTTTCAGCCAGTTTTCGGTATACCATTACTAATTCAACGATGGATTTTTGATTGGAATAAGTAAAATTCTCACGTGTTGATTTGATCGATTCCCGGGTGATTAAAGGCCTGATTGAGAATAATAGGCACCTCCATTCTTCGAGTCGGGCGAAAAGTGATAGTAGACGGTGGTTGACTTTTATGAAAGGACTTCTTTTGTTAAACCGCTTTGCCACTTGATCAAATAGCTCTTTGTACGATACTGTTCCACCACTGGCGATGAATTTTTCTCCGGGGAAATTTTGCTCGAGAAGTTTAAAAATTAAATCAGCCAGATCCCTACTGTCTACATAGTTGAATTGACCCTCGCTATAGAATTTGTTTTCCTGCCAGATGTATTTAAAAATTTGAGAGCTGCTCTTGTTCCAATCGCCAGGGCCAAGAATAAAAGAAGGGCAGATGATGGATGCGTTCAACCCCTCCTCTAAGCCGCGGTAAACCTCTAATTCTGCTAGGTATTTTGATCTTCCGTAAGATGAGTTGAGGGCACTTTCTGCCCATTTGTTATGCTCGTCAATACTCGTTATTCCCTTTTGCCTGCCTAATGCTGCAACCGAGCTGATGTGAATCAATTTTTTAATACCAGTCGAGAGGCATGCGTTCACGACATTTTTAGTTCCTTCTACATTTACTCGCAAAAGAACTTCCGCCTCTTTGGGATGAAATGAAACCATGGCGGCAGCGTGGATGACGGTCGTTGCGTTTTCAAAGGCTTTGTTCAATGAGACTACATCTAGAATATCACCATCAATCCATGTGATTTGAGTGTTCCATTTTTCTAGGAAGGTAGTATCACTTGTTTTTCTTTTCAGTGCAACAAATTCGGTTTTTTCTACAATTAATCGTTCGATGATCGCACTTCCCACTAAACCGTTTGCTCCTGTAATGACAATCATGTCAGATAGTATTGTTGAGCAAAGGTAACGACATCGCGCGTTGAACGTACTTATTTGACCAAGCTTGTTTTAGTGCGAGCGCTTGCGAAGGATTATGACAATCACTTCCTAAAAAGTCAACCCATCCTTTTTCGATGAACTTTCGTGCCATTTTTTGGATGGAACTCGAGTAGTATCCAACGATGGATAATGTATTCAATTGAAATAATACGCCACGGTTTCTAAGGTCTTCTGCTTTGGCCATTGTCATGTAGCCGTATCTTTCAGGATGAGCCAAAATCAGTCGATACCCTTGTGAAGTAGCCTGAAAAATAAATTCTTTTAACTGAAGGGGTTCACTCACGAAGTTTGTTTCAAAGAGCAGGTATCGATCACCAAACGTAAGCAGCGATTCTTTTTTGGTAATTTGAGCGAATAGATTTTCATCAAGGTAATATTCTGCAGCAGCTTGAATATCAATTTCGATTTTTCGCTCAGCTATTAATTTTTTTAATTCTTGGTGTTTTTGAATAATTTCACTAGGCTTATTCGGGTAGGTGTCACTCATAATATGCGGAGTGGTGATAATTCGCTTGAACCCGAGCTCGAGAAAACCTCGAAGCACTGTTTCGGCTTCCTCCCAGTTTTTTACGCCATCGTCAATCGCAGCAAGTAGGTGCGAGTGGATATCCGTATGAAGCGGATTTTCGATAACTGATTTTCGTTTGCTAAAGAAGGAAAGCACTATGCATTAAATAAATTTCTCCAGCCGCCTAACTTTGGTTTGTCTTCGTAGTACCCGTACCCGTACGATTTCCCGGAATCTGGCAACGCATTTAGTACGACCGCCAGATTAGTGAGTTTATGGATCGTGGCGATGCGACTGAGATTAGTTAAAAATTCTTTCTTCGAATAGTTGGCCCGTATCACATAAATAGAAAGGTCTGACTTTTTCATTGCCATAATTCCATCGGTAACAAGCCCCACGGGCGGGGTATCAATCACGATAAAATCATATACCAATCTGAGTTCATCCAATAGGGTGGTAAACTCGCCATTGAGCAATAATTCAGAGGGATTTGGTGGGTGCGGACCGGCTGGCAAAAAATGAAGATTCTCCAAATCAGTATTTTGAACGGTTTCTTGCCATGTATTTTTTTTGATCAATACCGTACTCACTCCCTTGTATGAATCTTTTGAAAGAATGGAGCTTTCATTTTTTTGCTTTCGCATATCCAAATCGATCAGCAGGACTTTCTTCTTCGACATAGAAAGAACGCCTCCTAAATTGGTAGCCAAAAAAGATTTTCCTTCACCGGAGATTGTCGATGTGATGGTGATAATTTTTTTGTTTCCACCGATCGTAAAAAAATCAAGGTTCGTTCGCAGCGAACGGATCGATTCACTTACTCTCGATTTTGGATTATCCACCACCTGAAAAAGAGCAGTTGTTTTTCTTTTGGTCATCGGGATTACTCCTAACAAAGGAACCTGAACGGTTCTTTCAATCTCTTGGGCGCTGGTGATTTTGTTGTTTAAGAGATAGGCAATACCTATGAAGAAAAAATTCAAGACAAGACTTGCAACTAATCCAATGCCCATAATCATATACCTTTTTGGAGAAATAGGTAGGGTAGGCAAAGTAGCCGGAGACAAAATTTTAAAATCGGGAGTGTTTCCTGCTTGCGCGATTTCAAATTGCGCTTTGGATTGCATCATCGAAAGATAGAACTCCTCATACAACTTATAGAAACGCTGATTTTTGGAAAACTGAGTATTTTTGTCGGGCATGGTAGCAAATTCTTTTTCCAGCCTATCTTTTGTTTGTTTGAGTTCTATCAAATTTTCTAGCCACTCTTTTTTAAGTTCAGTAACTTGAGTAAAAATCAATTCCTTTAAAGAATTCATTTCTTTGTCTTTCTGGCGAAAAGCAAAAGTATTTTCGTTGTAGGCCAGGGCCAGCCGATCGCGTTCTTGATGCACACGGCTCAGGTCTTCCAATTTTTTGTTTAAGTATTCAGGTAAAAAATTTCGCTGCTGGTAATTAAAATTAAATTTATTTTGGGTAATCGCATCGATCGTTTCATTAATCATTGCCACCTTCTTTGTCAATTGAAAGCGTTGAGAATCTGTCACGTTGATAGCCACAATAGTTTGTTTTAGGTCTTGACCCATATCGCTACTTTTGTTTTGAATGGTAAATTTTTCAAAATAATTTTCGAAATAGTCCATCCTCTTTTCCAATTGTTCCAATTCGTTATTTAACCAGCCAATCTTTTGTGTGTTGGCAAGATTTTTTTGCTCGCTGCTGTAAATAATGTATAGCGAATCTATTTTATTTACTATGTCGTGAGCCTTTCTGGCATTGTTGTCTTGGAAAGAAACTCGAATGGTATTCGCATTAAAATTTAAGGGGGAGACGCTAATGTTTTTATCCAAGTAGGAGATTAACGCATTTCGGCTATGAATAATAAAATAATAGTCATTGTCACTCTGCTGGTAAGATGGGGTGCCGGTGACGACAAGGGTAGAGCCCAGCAACGCAATAGGTTTATTTAAGTGGCCCTTAATTTTTTCTTGGTTCTCAAGTCTTATTGTGTATAGGTCGTTCGATTCTATATTGATAAAAATGGGGACGTCAAGTATTGAACTGCTTCTTTCTTTAATGACTATGTGAAACGGAGTTCGCTTGTACATTTCATCGGTCAAAACATTGCCAACACTATAATAACTAGTTTCTATATCTAGCGAGTCGAGTACACGACCAAAAAATACTTTTGATTTAATCTGTTCAATCTCCCCAGCAATGAGATTTACATTTTGATCTTCGACTAAACTCTTCAGGCCCAGCTCGGTAGCGTCTTGTTTTACCTCCAACTTCATTTCCGATTCGGACTCAAAAAGATCTTTCGTCCATCGGATTATAAGATAAGCAAACAAATTACAAGCTAGGAACAGAAGAATAATCCACCATTTGTTTTTCCGAACAACTGCCAAAAGCTTGTCCGTGTCCAAGCCTTCGATGTTGCTTTTGTTATTTAGGTCAAACTTTTCCAATGGCGATACTTTATTGAATGCTTCGAATGATAACCGCTAAAGTAGTTAGGCTAATGATCAAACTGATAAAGATGTAGTTGTCGCGGAAACCTTCGGCAAATGGCCTGCGAACAGGTTCTACATATACCACATCTCCTGGCTCGACTAACATGTTTCCTTCTTGAAATCCCTTGATCGTGCTGAAATCAATTAGATACACTTTATTGTTTCTTACCAGTTTGATATTGTTTGCTTTGGCATCATTGCTCAGCCCTTTCGCCATCGCAATCACCTCTACCAGAGTTGTATTTTGATTGGTTAGTGGAATGACCTGTCCGCCAGGTGCTCCTAAGATAATAACCCGTTTGTTGACATAATTGAGGATTACGAACGGTTCCTTAAAATATTTGGCATACTCTTTCTGCACGATTTCTTCAGCCTGACGAAGGGTGAGACCTTCTATTTTGAGCTCGCCTACAACAGGTAGTTTAACTATTCCAGTAAGTTCTACTAGGTAGTTAATCTGGTTATTTTGATTATTGGCAGGAGGGACGCCTGCATTTTGTGACGAAAGTTCGGGGTTGGGGTCGATGAGCTTTTCTCCTTTGTTCGAAAAAACGATGAGGGTGAGCAAGTCATTTTTTTCAATAACATAGTTTCGTTCCGTTAGACTAGCTTCCCGTTTAAATACCTCCGGTTTGGAATCTTCGGATGCCCGAAACATAATATTCTGCTTATAAGACGCGCAGGATGATAACAGGAAACAACCAAAAATAGAGACGAATAGAAATTTGTGCACAGATTTGCTGCTTAAATTATTGGTAAATTAACTAAATAATAACGCAGATTTTCACGCAAGATGCCAAGAACTTTGGCCAAAATGGATTGACTTACCTCACCCCTTGATAGTATCAATAGCATTTATGTATTTGGCGACCACTATTTTTTCATCAAACTCTAGTTCCATTTTGGTGCGACCATTTTCACCCATCCTTTTCAGGGTTGAATCATCGTAATTGGCCATTTCAAACATTTTGTCGGCCAAATCCTGGGGGTCCTTTAGTTTGCAAAGTAGTCCATTGTACTGATGACGTACCACATTGTGGCAGCCCGGCACATCCGTGGCGACAATCGGCTTGGACGAACTGGCTGCCTCTAGTAACGTTCTAGGGGTCCCTTCGCGGTAGGAGGGCAACACCACACAATCTGCTTGTTGAATAAAGTCTCTAACATCGGTAGTAGTACCCAGATATTCAATCGTTTCAGACTGTATCCATCCATCAATCAAGCTCACGGGTATCCCTCGTTGGTGTTTGGGGTCTTTGGCACCTAAAATTTGGAACTTAGCCTTCATTCCTTTGGCCTTTAAATCCTTGACTGCTTCGATAAACTCTAAGATGCCTTTATCGGTAATAAGACGAGATATCAATAAGAATGTGAACTCCTTATTTCGTTTAAATGCCGTTGGCGTGAAATGAGAAAGGTCAATCCCTGAACCTGGTAATAGATCTGTAATGCCCTTGGGTATAATTTTTCGATCAACAAAAATGGCTAAGTCATCCGGGTTTTGAAAAAATACCTTCTTTGGATATCGAAAAGCAATTTTATAAAGCCAAATGGCCATTTTAGAAACGAGGTTGTCTTTCAAGAATATAGTACCTAATCCGCAAACATTATTGACAACTGGTATTTTTAGCATAGATGCGGCTAAAGTTCCATATATATTTGGTTTGATAGTATAATGCAATACCACATCAGGTCGCATTCTCCGATAGATCAAAAACAACTCGAAAATGAGTGCGGAATCTTTAATTGGGTTTGCCCCACGACTGTCCATTTTTACATCATGGTGTGTGCAGCCAACTTCCTCCAAAAAGTGTGTAAAATCATCGTGGGGAGCAACTGTATGAACTTCGTGCCCTTGCTCGATTAAAGCCTTTACGAAATTAAGCCTGAAATTGTAGATATTCCAGGAAGTATTCAAAACGATTGCAACTTTCATTAGGCCAACTCGCTTAGTTTGGATTGACGGTCCATTCCAAGATTTAAAGATTTAGTATTTAGATAAAGAAACCGCCTGTTTTGGGTCGATTTCATGTTTCTAAATTCTTCAAAAGTATTAAAAAGTAACCTGAAGAGAAAACAAACTGCTGTAATAAGTAAGTTTGCACTTGCGAATGAAAAATAACGAACAGATGGCGGTATTGATCGCCCTTTCGGGTGCATCGGCAAAGCCCGAGGAGACTACTGAACATTTGGATGAGTTGGCCTTTCTGGCCGAGACGGCTGGCATAAAAACAGTGTCGAAATTTACTCAAAAACTCCCCCATCCCGATGTGAGGACTTTTGTGGGAAAGGGTAAACTAGAAGAAATTAAACAGTTCGTCTTTTCAAAAGGAGTGCAAAATCTAATTTTTGACGATGATTTAAGCCCTTCTCAGCTAAGGAATATTGAAAAGGAGTTGAACCCCGCCAGTAGGGAGGAAAAGATTAGGGTATATGATCGAAGCCTACTGATACTGGATATTTTTGTAATGCGCGCGCAAACTGCTCAGGCTCGGACGCAAGTAGAACTGGCGATGAACCAATACCTCTTGCCTCGCCTAACAGGTATGTGGACTCACTTGGAAAGGCAACGAGGGGGAACCGGAGCGAGGGGAGGAGCTGGTGAGAAGGAGATCGAAACTGACAGGCGAAACATTAAGAACCAGATTTCTATTCTTAAGGAAGATTTAAAGAAAATTGATAAGCAGCGAATAACTCAGCGAAAGTCGCGCAACAATATCGTACGGGTATCTTTGGTAGGCTATACCAATGTCGGCAAGTCAACGATCATGAACGTGCTTTCCAAGGCGGACGTGAAAGCCGAAAATAAACTCTTTGCAACAGTTGATGCTACCGTGCGCAAAGTGGTAATTGGAGATATTCCTTTTTTGCTATCCGATACGGTGGGCTTTATTCGTAAGCTTCCACATCATCTAATTGAGTCGTTCAAATCTACCTTGGACGAAGTGCGTGAAGCTGATATTTTGCTGCACGTGGCAGATATGGCTCATCCGTTTCACAACAACCACATCGAGGTAGTCAAGCAAACGCTGGTTGAAATTGGTGCGGGAAACATTACCACGATTTTAATCCTTAATAAAATTGACTTGCTACAAAATGCACCCGTTGATTATGAGCAATTGAAAGGATACTACCGAGAACAAGGTTTTGAAAATGTGGTATTCATCTCGGCTATGTCAAAAGAGAATATTCAACTATTGAAGAAGGTTATTTTTGAGGAAATAAAAAAGAAGCATCTGCATATTTATCCAAATTATATTCAGTCGGATGCTGTGCAATATTTCATGACGGAATAAATTCAAAAATAATTATGGCTAGGTTATTTTTATTAGCTTTTATCCCGCTAGCGTCTTTTGGACAAACGGACTCAACCATGTTACGAATTTTACCTGAAGGAGCATATGCAACCTATCAGGATCTTGTAAATGAAACACCAAAGGTTGATGGTCAAACTCTTTTGAGGTATTTAGGGGCTACGTCTGATGAAAATAAAATTTTGCTTCCAAACGATGACTTTGACAATTTTTTAGGTGTTGTACTAAACGGACAATTTTACATTAACTACTTTTATAACTCAAAGAAACTCCAGGGAGGCAATCCGTTGTTATTGGTTGGATCTATAGCAAGAAACACAATTACTCCTTATCAGCGAATATTTGCGCGAGTACCTAGATTTGGTGCCATAGGTCTTACTTCGCTCAACAGTTGCTATAAATTCCCCTCTAGAATTAACTTTCCAATCTCTGTTAAAACCATAAAGAATTTTTTAAAGGATGATCCCGAACTTTACGATGCTTTCAAGAGATCGAAAGAAAAGGAAATAGCACTATTTAGATACGTTGATTTGTATAACAAGAAGCATTCGGCTTTTTCAATGAAATACCCTGACTAATACATTTGTGATAAAAATTCTCACAGCTACTCAATCCAAACAACTCGATCAACAAACCATCGATGAGCAGCGTATTGCCTCTATTGACCTGATGGAACGTGCATGTAACACCTTTGTGCATTGGTTGATGCGGAGTTATAGAATTGGGGGCAGAGTGGGAATTGTTTGTGGAACGGGTAATAATGGCGGAGATGGTTTGGGCATTGCGAGGTTATTGGCGGAAAACGCATTTAATGTTTCTGTTTGGATTGTAAAGGGAGGAGTGAAGGAGACGGAAGATTTTAAAATCAACCTTAAAAATGCAACAGGAAAAGTTCTTATAACTGAAATTTCAAACCTAGAGACAGAGGAGCTTTTTCAGGGATGTGATATTTTGATTGACGCTATTTTTGGTTCAGGACTTTCGCGGCCTATCGAAGGAATTTATGCACAGGTCATCCAACAATTTAATCGCGCGAAGGCAACCAAAATTTCAGTGGATATTCCCTCCGGATTGATGGCCGACCAGCCCAGTTTGGGTGAGATCGTAAAAGCCCATCGAACGCTTTCGTTTCAGACTCCCAAAATCGCTTTTTTCTTCCCTGAAAATTACCAATATGTAGGCGAATGGAGTTTACTTGACATTGGGTTGAGCAAGCAACAGCTGGAGCAAATCGATTCAACCAATTTCTTGGTCACACAACAAGACGTAAAAAACATTTTATGTCCACGAACTCGATTTTCGCACAAAGGCAATTTCGGTCATGCCCTGCTAATCGCGGGGTCGCGAGGAAAAATGGGGGCGTGCATACTTGCTGCCCGAGCCGCTTTGCGATCGGGTGTAGGATTGCTGACGCTGCACGTTCCTAATGGAGGCAATAATATTGTTCAGGGTGCAGTTCCCGAAGCAGTGACCTCGATTGATCCAGACGAAAACTGTTTTTCGGCTGTACCTACTTTGATGAATGTCCAAGCAATTGGCGTGGGGTCTGGCATTGGGAAGGAGATTGCTACCGTGAAAGCGCTGGAGCAATTGTTGAAGACTTGTTCAAAACCGATGGTGTTGGATGCTGATGCCTTAAACATCTTAGCCGAAAATCCGGCTCTTCAGCAATTGATTCCTGTTGACAGCATCCTTACCCCACATCCGAAAGAATTTGAGCGGATGGTGGGTAATTGGTTCAACGATTTTGAGCGATTAGAAAAGCAACGTGAGCTCAGTGCCAAAACCAAGTCGGTGATAATTTTAAAGGGAGCTTTTACTTCCATCGCGCTGCCAGATGGGAAAGTTTATTTTAACCCTACCGGAAATCCAGGCATGGCCACTGGTGGCAGTGGGGATGTGCTAACAGGGGTGCTGACGAGCTTGTTAGCCCAAGGTTATACCCCTCTGCAGGCTGCTATCTTGGGTGTTTATCTTCACGGGCTAGCCGGGGATTTGGCTGCGCGGGATTTGACCATGCATGCGTTGACTCCAACTGATTTAATCAATTACTTGCCGCACGCTTTTAAGAATATTGAAAAAGAAAAGTAGGCTAATTAAACTTTTGGCTTACAAATTGCATCCAAAGGTTATTAAATTACGTAAGCAAGCTTAATGAACGTTTCTAAAACCATTTTTATTGTCCTTCTGAGTCTTCTTTCGGCTCAATTCGCTTTTGGGCAAGCCAAGGATGATGGCTTTTCAGGTCAAAATGACCCCGTCAAAGCGATTCAACTGTTTCCAAACCCAACCACTGAGTTCCTAACAATCAAATTTGAGAGTCCGGCCGCGCGGAAATCTAAATTTACCGTCCACAATATCATCGGCAATGAAATTGATTTAGAACCTGAGATCGTTGATGAGTTTGAGGTTCGTATCAAAGTAAAAGAATTGCATGAAGGCTATTATTTTTTAGCTGTTCAAAATATCCAATCTGGATTTAAGTCTACCCACAAATTCTTAAAGCGATAGTCAACCGCTTTTCCTTCCGTTTTCTTTTCATTTTTCCTTTTGCTACTTTTCTGGACTTAACGTCCAAAAAATTGAGTTTCATTCTTGCAGGCCCGCTGCAGATAAAATTTGTAAGTTAGAGCCACGGCAACCTCCACCCTCATTGCCTCGGCTTTTGCGCCATCCGGTTGAAAAGTAATTTGGTTGAGGTTGCCAGATGTTAATGTGGTGGATGTGGTGCTCAACAATTTGAAGAACTACCTAAATGCAGATGACATTGTCATTGACGGAGGAAATTCTCATTTCAAAGATTCGATCGTGCGTGCCCGCGATTTAGAAAAGATGGTGGTTCATTTATTGGATTACGGGACCAGTGGCGGCAACCGGGTGAAGAAGACAGTCTTTAATCCTCCTCTCTCTTCTGGAGAGGGGGCGGGGGTGAGGTCTGTCACCTTCTATTTGAGCGATGCCGCAGGCAATACCTTGGCGATTTACGAACAAGATTTCGCAAACAACGGTCCTCTCACACTCACCGAGGTGCCCGTATATGCGGCAGGGCGCGTAGGTGTTTACAAGCCTGCTTTTGCCACCGTATATTATGAGGTGACCGACCACTTGGGCAATGTGCGCGGGGTGGTGGGCAAGCCGATGAATATTGCTGTGACGGCCACTTACGAAAATGCAACCCTATCTGTTGAACAACGGCAGTTCCTACGATATGAGAATGCCAGGCGTATCAGCGCCACACTTTTTGATCATACCAAAACCAGTGGCATCAGCTACTCGCAGCGACTCAATGGCAACGCAAACGAAAAATTTGGACTGAGTAGGGCGGTGGCCGTCCTTCCGGGCGATGTGGTAAGTGCAGAGGTTTTTGTAAAGTATGGAGACCCAACCCCATCCAACTGGTTGCCGGGTTCCATCTTGCCCACTGTGCTTAGCCAAATAGCATCCGGTGGAATACTGGATGGTGCCGCTTTTACTACAAGCACGCCATCTTTCCCCCACGGAAGTTTGTTGACAAATAGAAATAATAGAACACAACCTAAAGCTTTTCTATCATGGCTTGTTTTCGATAAAAACTTTCAATTGTTAGGATCAACCGGCTATGCAGGCGTTACAGATCTGGCGCGAGAGTATGGCCAGTTAGGCCCGCATGAAAAATTGACTTCACCAAACATTACCATCACCGAGCCAGGCTTTGTTTATTTTTTCATCAGCAATGAAAACCTCACCCCTGTGGAATTATTCTTCGATGACTTAAAGGTTACACAAAACATGAGCAACATAGTAGTGGGTGCAGACTACTACCCGTTTGGCCTTCCCATTGCCGAGCGTGAGCTTACGCGCGAACCCTACCGCTATGGCTACCCAGGCCAATACTCAGAAAAAGACAAAGAAACCGGCTTCAATTTCTTTGACTTAAGGATGTATAATG
>JBBSCN010000051.1:0-17803 GCA_038250265.1 Cytophagales bacterium
CCCCTTCTGCCGATAGATATGGGAATCGGGTCAGGCTGTCAGCAGTCGCCAGCCAACCGCACATTTCTTTTCGGGCTCCAATCTCGATAGTTATCGGAGCCTTGATCCTTGGCCGACTCGAGCGCAAAGCTCGCCTTCTAACAAACAAATATCACGTCTATTTCCTATTTTTGGAAAGCTATAATTCTAATAAACATTTGGTATAAAGTGAACATTTGCAATTCCAGTTCAGCCGGATAGGGTCATAGAAAATTTGTACTTTTAGGGTATCACATTCAAAATATGAAACGCTACCAAATTATCTCCTCTTGGATATTCATCGGATTAGGTATTCTGCATACAGCGGTGGGCTTTATAACTAATAAATGGATTTCCGAGAATGTTTTTTGGTTTTTTACCGGTGGGATGTCCCTTTTCTATGTAGGCGTAATTAATCTCATTCAAACCAAAAGTCAAGCGGACAATTTCATTGGAATCATAACAGTTGTATCGAATCTAGTAATGACAGTTTTCGTAATCAGCTTTGGAATTTATAATCTTCAAAAAAATTTGGGTGACGCACCGTCCTGGCTGCTTAGGGGCATCTCTAAAAACCCTTGCTTCAATCACCTCAACCCTTGTCCCTTCTCCAATAGAGAAGGGGAAGCGGAGTTTTAAGAGATGCCCATATGTTAAATTCTGTTGTTATTTTGTTTTTAAGTATCATAAACAGGGGTAGCAACCAGCGTATTTCAGGAAATGAATAAGAAACGTTTTGAGATAAATTACCCAGTCCTTGGAGTTCTTCTCCAACAAGCAAGATGAATGACGCGCGCAGGTATATTGATTTAATCATCCTAACGGCAATGAATGTATGACAACAAAGAAACTTCATTACCTATCAGGACTTACAATAACAGTTTTTGTTGGCGTTCATTTATTCAACCACGCTTGTAGCCTATTCGGGGCAGATACCCATATTGCCGTTATGGACGCGTTGCGACTTTTTTACCGCAACATTCTAGTAGAAACAATTCTATTGAGTGCTGTGCTTGTGCAAATAATTTCAGGTATTAAACTTTTTAGGATAAATAGAAAAATTGCAATATCCAACTTTGAGAAACTACACATTTGGACAGGACTTTATTTAGCTATTTTTTTTGTTGTGCATTTGAGTGCAGTTTTAGGCGGGCGACTGCTTTTACACCTTGACACAAATTTTTATTTTGGTGTGGCTGGACTAAATACTTTTCCGTTAAGTTTATTCTTTATTCCATATTACGCGCTAGCAATTCTCTCCTTCTTTGGACACATTGCGTCAATACACAGTAAAAAAATGACACAATCAGTATTGGGTCTATCGCCAAGCGGACAATCAAAAGGAATTTTAATTTTCGGAATTTGCTTCACGGTTATACTATTTTACGGGTTTACCAATCATTTTGATGGAGTTCAAATTCCATCTGAATATAACGTTCTAATTGGAAAGTAAAATGAAAGTAATCAATATTCATAAAAGAGTAATCCAACAGCCCAAGATTGAACTTGCACAGTTATTTAACACGTTGTCATCAGACAACGATAGGATGTTAGCAACAGATAAATGGCCGCGTATGAAGCTAGACAAGGGGTTACAGGTTGGCTCAAAAGGTGGACATGGACCAATAAAATATTTTGTAACGGAATGTCAGCCTGAAAAATCTATCACTTTCCAGTTCGACTTGACAGGATTTAATGGTTTTCACAGGTTCACCTTAACAGAGTTAGCGCCTAATAAAACGGAGCTTTCACATGTTATTAATATGATTACAACCGGTTCAGCGACCTTCAAATGGGCAATAGCAATCCGCTGGTTACACGATGCTTTTATCGAAGACGCATTTGACAACGTTGAAAATCATTTTATGAAAGAGAAGAAAAGTAGTAAATGGAATTTGTGGGTAAAAACATTAAGAAGAGTAATGAAACCGAAACGAAAACTTGTTTTAGATTTCAATAAGAATAATCTCTGACAAGTAAAATCAATAACCAATGGAGGACATTGTTTAGCTGGTACAATGGAAACGTGTGATAGTTTAGAATTTCAAAATCTGCAATTTTATAAGAACTTAGCCTTCATTGCCCGGCCGTGGTGGCGTTCTTGCCCTACAAGCAAGAATGAAGCGTGCAGGTGTATCCTCTAAATCACTTTGACAAAGTCTATGCGTTTCTGGATAGAATGAAGTGGCCGAACATCAAAAGAAATTAAGGGCATCTCTAAAAATCTTTGTTTTCTTCACCTCAACCCTTTCCTTTCTCCAAAAGAGAATAGTGGGCGGAGTTTTTAGAGATGCCCTTAATTCCAATTGCTATTTTCTCTCAACTCGTTCATATTATGAAAAAAGTATTGCTTTATATTTTCGGTACAGCTTGCATACTTATTGTATGGGCCGCCATTGTCTTTACAGGAACTATTAGCGGTTTGTTTCACCAGCCCATTGCAAAAGAACGTACATCCCAGTATTTCCGTGAAGCCGTTGAAACAGAACTGCATAAGCAATTCGTAGGCAACTTTGCTATGGCCACTTTAAAAGAAGGAATTGTTGAATATGAAAAATTTCATTCTGCAAGAAAGCCTGTAGATAGAAATACTGTTTTCCAAGTTTCATCATTGAGCAAGTGGATTTCCGCTGTTGGAATAATGAAATTGGTAGAAGATGGCAAACTTGATCTAGATGCCCCAGTGAGTAAATACCTAACGCGGTGGCAATTGCCGCCCAGTGAATTTAATAATGAACAAGTAACAGTTCGAAGACTGTTAAGCCATACTGCCGGACTTACCGATGGACTCGGGTATTCAGGTTTTGAAATCGGAACACCCGTTCAGTCTATCGAACAATCATTAACCAAAGCAGCGGACGCAGATGAAGGTATTAGTGGTGCTGTGCACGTTGGTATTCTGCCGGACAGCGAGTTTAAGTATTCTGGAGGTGAGGCGAAATGTAACTCATAGGTCTTTATGCTTGTTCAACGTTATTGGCTTGTTGTTTTGTGTGTTTGTTCCTATCATTGCCCGGGCAAGGCGACATTACGTTAATGAAAGACCGCTAATCAAATTACTAAACGTTAAACAAATTATTATAAACCGCTACCATGAATCCTAAATACTTCGCACTCGCCTTCCTATTTTTAACAATTTCATGCGGACCAACAGAAAATCAGGATCCCAGTAGTGGCATCGCTACGACAACAATAGATGGCCAAGCGTTTAGCGCAACAGAAGCAAGTTCTACAGATACGGGCAATGGCTTAGAAATTATTATTTCTGCAGGCGATCAAGTTATTACTTTCCTTACAGATAATAAAATTCAGAAAACCTATACTTTCGTTTACAACTTAGGAGATGAGTCGGCAAGTTCAATTGCGCTGGGAAGTTATAAAAGAGGTACTGACTTTTATGTGATTAGCAGCGGAACATTCATGTTAACAGTTGGCGCAGACGCTAAAATCTCTGCGGACTTTACATTCATTGCTACAAAGAGTGACGGAACCACCGTATCAGCAGCTAACGGAAAACTCATGCCATTAGCAATTGTCCCCGTAGTTGTACCAACAGGCAGATGCCTCGTTTCCGCTACACTTCGAAATTCTTCTATTGAAAGTTCTTTATTTTATAATAGTCAGGGGCAATTATTGCAACGTGTTTACCCAACTGTTCCGGGTGTAAGAAAGGATTGGTATATCTGGTCAGCGGGGCTAGTTGTGAAAGTCATCTATACAGCCGGGAATAGCGTTTTCAAAATAAGCGATTGGTCTTATACCAGTGAAAAACTAGCCCAAACTATAGATTATGAAACTACTACTACCCAAGTTTTCGATTACACGCTGAATTCATCAGGTAAGCCCACCGAAGTCGCTTATTCCACTTTACAAGGTGTGGGTTCTAGCGGATCTATTACCTATACCTATAATACTATTGGAAATTTAACAAAAGCGCAGTTTGGCTCCTCAAGTAGTACTATTTATGCAGACCATGATTCTAAGCCTAACTGGCAGTCGTTTATAGGGTCTTCGTTAGGTACTACCTTTGTTCCTGGCGTTGGTGATTCATATGGTAAAAATAATTTTGGGAGTTCAACCTTTAATAATTTCGCACCCTCAACCCCTACCTACACCTATAATGCTGCTGGTAATGTGGCTTCAATTTTAGTCTCTGGAGGAACCCTGGCCATAACGTACGCGGGATGTAATTGATGAATGTAGGAGTAATTCGAGTTTGAATTTCAACTACACTCTATTTTTAAACGCTCCTATCTCCGAAATTATAAATAGCTAAACGTTAATGTCAATTTTACGGGTAGGCCTTGTCACCTATTTCGCCAAATTGGAATTGAAGAAAAAGTACCTTGAACATTACCTGAATGAATTCTGTTTTAAAATCAAAATTGCTACATCAAAAATTTGTTTGAAAAACTTGTCCTTAGCCTGCTTTAGTAGTTGAATTACTTTATAAAAATCAAAAAAATATGACAAAAAATCTCGTTGCTGCCCTAGCTCTTGTGGCCTGTTTCCTTTTCTATGCATGCGGTGGAGAAGAATCTCAACCGAATGTGATTATTACTAATATGCTTCCGTTGAGTGGCCCCAAGGCAACGGTTGTTACCCTCACAGGCACCGGATTCTCGCAAAGCATTGCTGAAAATATCGTTACCATCAATGACAAGCCGTGTGAAGTAAGTGTGGCAACAGCTACCTCATTAACAATAACCATTCCTGCTAAAGCCGGCAATGGAAATTTAGTGGTGAAAGTCAAAGGCAAAAGTGCGCAAAGCCCGTCTTTTGAATACCTCATTACGCAGACTGTTAGCACGTTTGCAGGAAGTACGGCAGGCTTTGCTAACGGAACGGGTACAACAGCTCAATTCAATGGTCTAATAGGGCTGGCAATTGATAATAATGACAATATTCTTGTGACCGAAACTTTTAATAATAGAATCCGCAAGATCAGTCCTTCGGGTGTGGTCACCACTTTCGCCAACAATAGCGGTAGCTCTGGCAATGTTGATGGAGCTATTGCGGATGCTACCTTTAATGCTCTCCGGGGTTTGGCATTTGATCAAGGAGGAAACCTTTTTATAGCCGACAATAGCCGCATTCGAAAGATCACCCCTGCGGGCGTGGTTAGTACCATTGCCGGTAGCACCCCTGGTTTTGCCGATGGCACCGGCACAGCAGCTCAGTTTGGTGACCCTTATAGTCTTGCGCTTGACCAAGACGGTAATCTTTTTGTAGCGGATTTTTTTAATCACCGCATCCGTAAGGTCACCCCCGCAGGCGTAGTCACCACTTTTGCTGGGAGCACCCAAGGCTCTGCCGATGGCTCGGGCTTGGGAGCGCAGTTCAAATTCCCACAAAGTTTGGTATTTGACAAAAATGGAAACCTTTTTGTAACCGATGGAGGGAATCATCGCATCCGTAAGATCACCCCTGTGGGCGTTGTCACCACTTTTGCTGGAAGCACTCAAGGCTTTGCCGATGGCTCGGTCGCAGTTGCTCGGTTTGATTCTCCTGGAAATTTGGTATTCGACACAGATGGAAATCTTTTTGTCGCAGAGCCGTCCAAAGCCCGTATCCGTAAGATCAGTCCTTCAGGCTTAGTTAGCACCTTTGCTGGAAGCACATCTGGTTTTGCCGATGGCACAGGGACGGAGGCAAAATTTAGGGATCCCTGGGGTATGGCATTTGACAAAGGGGGAAATCTTTTTGTGGTCGACCGGACCAACAACCGCATCCGTAAGATAGTGAGTGAGTAAGTGGTTTTCTGAACATTATTACTTTTTTCACTCTTTTGCTTTTGCATGTAAAGTGTAGGTATTGATTGATTAAAAAGAACGGTGTAGCCAATACTTGATCTACTAATTTTACGCAACCGACTTTAGTCGGAGTTTAATTAGATACCACTGGCAATCGGTTAATAGAACCAATTATGAAAACTGACCAACATCTGGGCATGCGATAATTTTGACTTTGTAAAAATTACCGATGCCGCATAAATAGAAAGTAAAATGGCCTCCCGCTTTTGTTTTAAGAAAAGTCAAAACCTTACAAATACCCACACAACTATTTTTTTGGAATGGAGTAGAATTTAATGATAAACATTATAACCAAGTTTAGCAAACAATAAGGGAATAGGCTTCACAAAAAATAATTGACCCCATGATAAAATCTGCTTTCTTTTACGTAGCCATATTATAAACGGCCGTGACCAGCGTTTGGTAACGCGCACTTTTTTACAATGCTCAACCCTGTGCTCCCTGTTTCAACCAACATCTTTCTTTAGGCCACAGATTTTACCACACTATTTTCTTTAGAAAATTGCTCAAAGCTCTTTCTTGCACGTACTGACTTGCGTGGGGTGGAGATCATGCTTTTTGCTCAACGCCTCAACGGTCTATTGGTTGCGGATTGGTGCAATAAATACTCTTGACCTAAATTACGCTGTTAATTTCCGCCTGTTCCGTCTGTTCATTTTTTTTGTGCTAGGGTGCAAATTTCCACTTTAACTTTCCTGTCTGCAAAATGGAGGCTGATATATTACTAACTTTAGACTCTTGAAGTTCTTTTGAACAATAAAAACCGAACAACGATTTTGACCCCAATATGAGAATCCATCTTTTTGAATTTGAGGATTTACCCTGGTTTCCCAATGTAATAAGAGCTGGTGGAACAGATTATTTGCGTTACTTACTAATTGCAACTGACGTCTACAAGCCATTGATACCTTTGATTTCAGAATCACTTTCTCAAACAAATGAAACGACTATAATTGATTTGTGTTCTGGTGGTGGCGGTTATATCGAACCACTTTTTAAAAGCCTGTCAGAAAGTTCAACACAAAAAATATCTATTATCTTAACTGATAAGTTTCCAAATTATGAAGCTTATAGTATCTTAAAGGCACGGACAGCCGGTCAAATTGATTTTGCAAACTATTCTGTTGATGCTACAAATGTCCCTAAAGATTTAAAAGGGTTCAGAGTAATGTTTTCCGCAATTCATCATTTTCAACCAGAGCAGGTAAAAAATATTTTACAAAATGCAATCGACAACAATGCTCCAATAGCAATATTTGATGGATACGAAAAAAATATTCTGGCAATACTTAATATTATTGTATTTCATCCAATAGCAATTTTGTTGTTTACCCCTTTCTTCAAGCCGTTTAGTTTTTCAAGACTATTATTTACCTACGTCATTCCGCTCATTCCAATTTGTACCGTTTGGGACGGATGCGTCTCTGTTCTTAGAATGTATAAACCACAGGAGTTGTTGAAGATCGCAAATAAAACAAATGCAAATAATTATCTATGGAAAGCAGGAACGGCTAAAAATAAATACGGCATTCATTCAACCTATCTTATCGGTTACCCCACGAAAAAATTGTGATTTTTTAATATATTTTTTGAACGGAAAATGCAATCACAATCCAAAAGCTGTTTTAGTCCACAGGCTCTTTGCCATCAACTACTATGCTCCGGATACTGGCGCACCCAGCTATTAAACAAGATGGCTAACTTTCTGCTTTTGATAGACTTTTGTAAGCACTCATGATTTTGTTATTTTAATTAAGATATGAAGTTAAATCAGCGAACTCGATTAGCTAAAATCCATCAGGCGTGATGCTACTCAACACAATTACATTATTAAAAACAAAAAAATGAAACAAAATTTTGACAGGACGAACCCAGATGAGGCAGATGAATATTTTATGGATTGCATTCGGGAAGGTAATCTAAAAAATGCTATGACTTGCTTTGACCACGAAGCAGTGTATATGGACAAGGATGGAAACGCCATTAGTGGACTTGCCAATATAGAAAAGGTAGTTGGCAATCTTTGTAGTATGAAACCTGACATTAAAATTTACAAACACAAAAATTCACCGGTCGGCAAAGACCTGATATATCGTTTAGACAAGTGGACTATGACAGCTACGGATCGAAAAGGTAATTCCATCAAGATGCAAGGAGCTTCAGCCCATATAATGCGTAAAAATGCAGATGGGGTGTGGCTTTGGCTCGTAGACAATCCCTTTGCTGCGTCATTTTTTGCTGATTAGTATCTTATATGAATCAGGGTCATCTCTAAAAAACCTTCGTTTTCTTCACCTCAACCCTCTCCCTTCTCTCCCGATAGCTATCGGTAAGAAGGATGGGCGGAATTTTTAGAGATGCCCTTAAAAAAAGTTAGGCTTCGGGCTGTGGCGACAGTGCTAATTTTGAATCGCCAGGCAAGAACAAGTGGCATCATGACAAACGACATAAAAAAATATAAATTCAAATCTAACATTGACTTACAAATTGAAGTCATTGCGCTGACAACTTTATTGGCATCCAACAAAAAGCATTTATTTACGCGACACTGCAAGTTGATTGATGAGGAATTAAAATTGCCAACGATTCCGCCAGAGAGAACATTCTCAAAAATCATTTACACAATTTTTTTTGCTTGCCGACAGAGAGAAACACAAACAAGGTTTTTTTGAAATAAAGAAAAGTATCGTTGTTGATTACGCACTTTTATTTCAAAATCTTTTTGGAGGTAATTTTACGAAAATAAAATCCGTGAGTGGCTATTCTTACTCACCAACATAATGGCTTAACTAATTCCCTCCTACGTAAACCGTTGATAAAAGGAACTTTCAATCGATCGCTGGTAATGTGACGCCCCGGCTCACGTTTCTATACCGTGGTTTTACCAACAGCAAAAGCAACCCTACACCCCGCTTCGCGGATCTATTCAGTTCCGGGGCTCTACTGACACCCAAGTGGAGTTCCGAAGCGGAGAAACCGAGAAACAAATCGCATCCTATTCAATTTTCAAATCGAATCCGTTATTGTTTTTCAATTTCACATACCATGTTTTGGCTGGGCCGCCTTCATCCACAGTCAATGTAAAATAAGCGTTGTTATTTTTAAAATCTTTAACCTCATATTGCATTGGAGATTCTGCACTATACGATTCAATTCCGTTGTCATACTTAACCGAAATAGTAGCACCTGTTAGCGCAGTAAAAATTATGCGAGGATATGTCAATCCATTGACGCGCACTTTTTTTACCGTAAGCTGCCTACCATCATTGATACTGATTATATCTTCTTTGTAGGTAGCGGATAGTTGGCCGGGCGCTGAAATAGTTGTACCGACAATTGGCTTGATGGGCTGAGTGCCAGACTGGACAAATCCTTCTGTTTCGGGCTCACCGTCACTGCAACCTCCTGCTTTTAATGCATACTGTCCTTTTTTATTTTTATGAACCACGTAAAGGCAATCCTTACCTTGTCGAATTCCATTCTTTGTGAGCTGGGGAATTGATCCATTCTCAAATACAATCCGAAACGACACAGGAACCTCTGTTACGTTTTCAACAACTACCCGAGTTGTCGGGGTGGTATTCTTACTTTCTCCATTCAGATACAACGTAAAATTGGCACCATCTTCAGAAAAGACTGTAACCCTGCCTGTGCCCGGCTCATCTTGTGCATGCGATGGTGAGGACGATAAAAAAGAAAGAAATGCAAAGAAGTAGAGTATTTTAGTTAGCATAAAAATTATTTTTCAGGTTGAAGATTAGACAGTGATCATTTTTAAGTTTATCCTATCAATAACAAACATACCAAAAAAAAAATCCTTTTTCCTTGTTGGATTTGCAAAAAAGAACTTGCCTTTTTTTGGCGTTGCCATCGACAATCCGTGAATTACTTAAAATTTATAATAAGGGGACTTATAATCAATTGCGCGAATAGTCACACCCCTGCTCACGGATTTATAACGTGATTTTACTAACAGCAAAAGCGATCCTACGCCCGCCACTCCCAGTGCTCTTTTGTTGGCGTCATCAAATCCACTTTTGTTAGAACCCACCAGCACGTTAGCCTGATCGATGGCGATGTAGCCCAGTCCTCCTATCAACAGAACCCCGCCCAACCTCTTTGCAAAATTCTTAGTGCGCTGTCCCTGGATATTTACTTTTTCGATGAATGAATACGGAATCGTATCTAGTGCCGCGGTGATCAGTGAAAAGTCCGTGAGTTCGGTGATGTATCCCTCTTTCAGTCCGCGGTTCTTTAACTTAAAATTAAACCGATCACCTTCGGTAAAGCGGGCGATCACATTGCCACGCTTTAAAAATACGAGTTGTTTTTGAGCATAGGAATCTGTTATAAAAAAGAGCAGTATCAATGCAAAAAAAACCCTCATGATTAAAGATAGAAAAATTTTGAGATGTATCTCCTCCTGCAAAAAAATATCATCACGACATTCGCGCCCTCCACGGGGTCTCCTCAATTTTTAGTTCGTGCGCCATCATGCGGCAGAGCACAAACAAATAGTCGGACAGGCGATTGAGGTATTTGATCACCAATGGATCAATGGCTTCCTGCGCGTGGAGGGCAATCGTCAATCGTTCTGCCCTGCGGCACACGGTGCGGGCCACATGCCCAAAAGAAACAGACGGATGGCCGCCCGGCAGCACAAAAGATCGCATAGGCTCAAGCACTTCGTCCATTTTGTCCATCTCGTTTTCTAGCAGCATAATGTCGCTTTCTATTAATGACGGAATTTTAACGTTGGTATTGCCCGGCTCGGTTGCCAAAATCGAACCGATCGTGAACAAGCGATCTTGAATTTCTATCAACAGTTCTTTTCGTTTGTCATTTACAGCTTGATCGCGGAGCAACCCAAGATATGAATTGAGTTCGTCCACAGTGCCATAGGTATCAATGCGGAGATCTGCTTTGGAGACGCGCGTGCCCCCAAATAAAGAAGTTGTTCCTTGGTCACCTGTTTTCGTATAAATTTTCATACCTCAAAGGTGAAAGTTTTAATGGCAAAGATCAAACTTTCTTTAGTGAGGGATCGTCCTTATCTTAAACTTGCTAGTCTGTAAAAAACAAAACAAATTAATTCGACCTTGGCTGTGCAACCTTTTACTTTTTAGCGAGTATTTCCTACAAATCTACCTCACCCATGCTCAAAAACTACGTTAAAATCGCCTTTCGCAACTTATCCAAGAACAAAGGCTACTCGTTTATCAATATCGCTGGCTTGGCCACGGGCATGGCAGTGGCCTTGCTAATTGGCTTATGGATCTGGGATGAGATTGCCTATGATAAGTACCACGAAAACTACGATCGTATCGCTCAGGTGTGGCAGCATAATTTATATAATGGAACCAAAACATCGCAGATGTCGAATCCATACCTGATGGCCGAAGAGATCCGAAACAACTTTGGCAGCGATTTTAAATACGTGCTGGAAGCCTCATGGAATAACTCACACATTTTGACCTATGGCGAAAAAATGCTAACAAAAGATGGCTACTATTTTGAAGCTCCGGTCACCGAAATGTTATCGCTGAAAATGCTGAAAGGCACACGAGCCGGGTTAAAAGACCCTAACTCAATTCTATTGTCAGAGTCTACCGCCAAAACATTTTTTGGCGAGGCCGACCCGCTGGGTCAGCTCATGCGAATTGATAATAATGTAGATGTGAAAGTGACGGGAGTTTACGAGGATCTACCGCACAACAGCTTCTTCCGAAACATGAACTACTTGCTTCCCTGGGAATTGTATTTGATCTCCAGCCCGTGGATCAAAAAGATGGAAAACCCTTGGGGCAGCAACTTCACACAAACATTCGCACAGCTTGCAGATAATGCTGACATGGAAAAAGTTTCAGCTAAAATCATCAATGTAAAACTCAACATGTTAAAAGACGAAGGCGATAGACAATACAAGCCCGAAGTGTTTCTTCACCCGATGAGCCGATGGCATTTGTATTCTGAATTTAAGGGCGGGAAAAATGTGGGCGGCAGAATCGAATTTGTGTGGCTCTTTGGCATCATTGGTATTTTTGTATTGCTGCTGGCGTGCATCAACTTCATGAACTTAAGTACGGCCCGTTCTGAAAAGCGCGCGAAGGAAGTCGGCATCCGGAAATCCATCGGCTCGGAGCGTTACCAATTGATCAATCAGTTTTTTAGCGAATCACTAGTAGTGGCTTTGTTGGCTTTTATAGTGTCAATAGTACTAGTTCAATTAATGTTGCCGATGTTCAATCAAGTGGCCGACAAAAAATTAGTATTGCTTTGGGGCAATCCATTGTTTTGGGTGATAGGGATTGGTTTCAGTTTGTTTACAGGAATTGTTGCGGGCAGCTACCCTGCACTTTATCTCTCCTCGTTCCAACCCGTGAAAGTTTTGAAGGGCACATTTCGTGCGGGTCGGGCGGCATCCATTCCACGCCAAGTGCTTGTAGTGCTGCAATTTTCCGTTTCGGTTATTTTGATTATCGGCACTATCGTTGTTTTTCGTCAGATCGAGTTTGCGAAAGATAGACCAATCGGTTATGACCGAAATGGACTCATCAATTTATTTTTATCTACGCCCGACATTCACAAACATTTTGAAACCGTGCGACAAGAATTAAAAACTTCAGGCGCTATTCTCGAGATGACAGAATCGGGCAGCCCTACCACACAAACGTGGAACTCCAACGGAGGCTTTGAGTGGAAGGGAAAAGATCCGTCACTAGCAGTTGACTTTCCCAACAATGGTTGCTCGTTTGAATATGGAAAAACAGTTGGTTGGCAATTTAAAGAAGGCCGAGATTTTTCAAGAGACTATGCAACAGATTCGCTGGCATTTGTGATCAACGAAGCAGCCGCTAAATTTTTAGGTTTTAAAAATGCCGTGGGTGAAGAACTTAAGTGGAACGATAGGTCGTACACCATCATTGGTATAATTAAAGATATGATCATTGAATCTCCGTACGAGCCGGTTCGCCCTTCTCTCTTTCACATCTCCAACGACAACGATAATGTAGTGATCATCAAACTTAATCCTGACAAAGGCTCGCGTGAATCCATTGCTAAAATTGAAGAAGTTTTTAAAAAATATAACCCGGCTTCACCTTTTGAATATAAATTCGTGGACGAAGTATACGCGCGCAAGTTTGGTGACGAAGAACGTGTGGGTAAACTGGCCAGTTTCTTTGCCATACTCGCTATATTCATTAGCTGCTTAGGAATTTTTGGGCTCGCTTCTTTCGTTGCAGAGCAGCGCACCAAAGAAATTGGCGTACGCAAAGTAATGGGCGCTTCCGTTGTCAACCTATGGGGTATGTTGTCCAAAGACTTTGTGATATTGGTATTCATCTCCTTAGTAGTTGCGATGCCGCTCGCCTATTATTTTATGGATACGTGGCTGGACAAATACGAATATCGCACTGATGTTGCTTGGTGGGTTTTTGTTGTGTCTGGATGCGGTGCGTTGTTGATAACGCTCGGCACTGTGAGTTATCAGGCAATCAAAGCTGCGTTGGCAAATCCGGTGAATAGTTTGAGGTCAGAGTAATCTAAGAAACTGCGCTCGACAAGACCCGCCTACTGGACGGGCAGAGATGGAACGGCATGTTTGAGCCCAGCCTTTCGCGAGGGAGTTGGCGGGCGGAAGAAGGCTGGCGAGTAGTGACAGCCCGGTGCTTACTTCCCGCCTCGGGAGTGAGCATGCCGCATTAAATTTAATTTTTAACGCTCATCCTAGAACTTTTAAACTCTAATGTGCCGCTTCGGCCATGGCGGGGTTGCGCGTAACGTTTTCATTCTTGCGATCTGATTCGGTCAACCCATCGCGCAGGCGGATGATGCGATGAGAATAATGAGCTATATCATCCTCATGAGTTACCAGAATAATAGTATTGCCTTTATCATGTAAGGCTTGAAAAAGGTTCATGATGTCATACGATGTTTTGGTGTCCAAGTTACCAGTTGGCTCATCGGCCAAAATGATAGATGGCTTATTCACCAACGCACGGGCAATGGCTACCCGTTGCCGCTGCCCGCCTGATAGTTCGTTGGGCTTGTGGTGATGGCGGTCGCCTAGGTTCACACTTTCCAGTACGCTCATAGCAATCTCTTCCCGGTCGCTTTTGCTGTAGCCTGCGTAGATGAGTGGCAACGCCACATTTTCTAATGCGGAGGCACGTGGCAGCAGATTGAAGGTTTGGAATACAAAGCCGATTTCTTTATTTCGGATGGCGGCCAATTCATTCTCCGTCATTTCGCTCACCAACTGATTATTGAGCATGTAGGTACCAGCGGTGGGGGAATCTAAACACCCAACGATGTTCATTAATGTCGACTTTCCAGAACCAGATGGGCCCATGAAGGCAACATACTCGCCCCGCTCGATTGAAATAGATATGGATTGAAGGGCATTGACAATGTTATCGCCCATTTTATAGACTTTAGAAATGGCGTTGGTTTCAATGATTTTACTCATGTGTCGGTTTTTCTTAGTTGGAGGCGCAGAACGCCCAAAAAGTTCTATTCTTTGAACTGATCAAACGCCAATTGGTTACAAATCAACACGATTTTGGTCAAAAAAAGTGGTTTTATTTTAAGAAACTGGTGGAAAGACGATGGCAAAGGTGAATTGTTACGGATTGAATTGATTCTTTACATGATAAACTTCACTTCGGCCAACTCATTGCCGATTTGATGTACGCCTTGCAAAATTCTTTGCACTTGCGTCTGCGAGGGAGTTTTAATGCCTTTGATGTATTGAGCTAAAAGACTTTGGTTCATCCCGATCCTTTCGGAAAGAGCTTTCGCATTGATAACTTTATAAAATTCAAAGAAACTTTTTAACTCATAACTCAACTGTATTTCATCAAAGGCATAGGTAAATCCTTGGTCTTCAAATGAAAGATTAACTGCACCAATAATTCCTTCCTTCAATTCGGCAAAATTGTCGCCCTGCGTGTTGATAGAAATATTGCCAACCAAAGCATGGGCACTATAGCCCGCCCCTTCTTTAATTATGGACATATTTATTTTTGGCTTTTTCATCTCTTGTTTGTTTTTATTTCTGCATCCTTTAGTATGGCACGAAGCGTACCCTTTTTTACTTCTTTACTAGCCTGAAATGGAACGGTCAACTGGCGTACTTTAACGTCATGTTTCATAATGATATGGCTACCGGATTACCTGACAACAAACCAGCCATCTTGTTTTAGAAGTCGAAGTAGCTCACTCGATTTCATGAGGCAAAGGTAATATATTTATTACTTTCACAAAACGATCAATTTTATTTCCGTATCGATCAATGCACAGCAAATCTGAACGTGTTTTCAACATGAGCGAAAGTTGATAGATCATACACCCGCTCAGTAAACTCCACGTTGTTTTGCCGATCAACAAATATTACCGTTGAGCAGCGCGTGCCGTAGCCATCGGTTTTTATAAACATGGAGGACAATGCCCGCTCGCGGTCCAGCCCAATACCGGTGTCGGGCAATTGATCTTCGGCAGCCAGCTCGGTGTTGTATAAAAACTGAAACAACGATTCTGCGGAAAGATCATCGGATTTTATCACTTCGCTAAACTGTTGCTTGCCTCGCATCACTTTAGGCCAGGGCGTATCAAGTAGGTGATTGCTCAGGCCATGCACGCCAGTAGAAAGTTTTTGAATTTGATTTTGATAGTTGCTGAGATACCAAAGTTCATCCGCATTGCCCACCACCAAATTGTAGCCGTTGTATTTCAAACCGTTAGATTCAATTTTTTGGAAATAGGTTTGAGGGTCTACATTTTCTTCTAAAAAATCAGAAACCAAATGTCCGCGCGAAGGTGCGTTGGGATCTATGTTTTTTGGATCGCGGTAGTTAGTGACCATGGCCACGCGGCCATTTCTGTTCATGGCCATCCACGTTCCACAACTGCCATCGGGTTTTTGGGCTTCCAAATCACGACCACCCACAATATTGGGATGATCTTGCCAAAAGTCAGCTGGTGCTGTCTGGCGCTTATAAAATTCATCGCGGTTGGCCGCAATAATTAATTTATAGTTCGGATGCTGTTGGACCGCAAAGAAAATGAGGCACATATATTAATTCATAATAAGTTACAGCGACCACAGTGTAACATAGAAAAGCATTTTACGATATAGGTGTATTGTTTGCTGTAATAAAAAAATAAGCAATAAGGTTTTTGGAATAACCCAGTACCATTTCTGTCTATAAAATAGGTGCTGGCCTCGAGCCAAAAAATAGCTGAGGGAAATCAACACGACTATTGTAAAAAAGGAGTCTGTTAACAATACACTCCAATTGAAGCCCCCTAAACCACCTACGTAAATTAAACCCTTAAAGAAATTCGCGATAATAACCGCATTAAATAAAAGTTGAAAACTGAAAAACTCAAGCGAAAAAAGAAGATGGTCAAAAAAGAAATTCGTGCGCGAATAATTAACTACATACAATACCCCTGTAAATGCAAGCACTAACAAAATAATTAATAGTTTAGAAAGATTGGTAGACTGACTTTGATAATCCCGTTGAAAATCCTTCATCTCCAATTGCTCCTTTTCTAATTTTTTCGCTACAATCTCCTTGGCTTGCACACTATGGTTGCCAAGTGAATTAAGTTGGGTATGCAGCGATGAATTATAAGAATCGAAAACGGGAAAAAGGAAATAGAAGAAGTTGGCCACAAAAAATAATGACACCATTTTCATATAAGGTACGCGCACGCCATCGGCAATGTTACGCGAGAGTTGACCAGGACGGGTAAGCAACAATTTTAAGCTAACGATGAATTTGCCATCTAAAAAAGTAAAGGCATTTAGCAGAGTGTCAAAAAAATTAAGTAGTGATCGCTCGTGTGGCTCAAAGACTTTCTCACCACATATATTGCAGTAGCGCCCGTGAAACGTATTGCTGCAGACTTTGCATATCCGTGTGACCTCAAGATCAAACGCGTCTTCTTTCTTCCTAAAGGGACGAAACTTCATGCAGAAAATTACTCAAATAATTCTAATTGTGAAGGCAGTAATTGAAACGATTTTCGATGATAAGGTGTAATGCCCAGTTGCCGAATCCCTTGACGGTGTTCTTCGGTGGGATAGCCCACGTTGGTAGTCCATCCATAGCCGGGAAATTCGACAGACAATCTGGCCATCAATTCATCTCGGTAGGTTTTTGCCAATACCGAAGCGGCAGCAATGGATAAATATTTCCCATCACCTTTTACGATGCATTTGTAGTCGATATTGCTATAAGGCTTAAACCGATTTCCATCGATCAACAAAAACTCAGGCATTACTTTTAGCTGATCAAGTGCCAAGTGCATGGCTTTGAAAGAAGCGTTTAAAATATTGATCTGATCAATTTCTACATGGCTTACTTCGGCAATCGCCCATGATAAGGCAGCTTGTTTTATTTCTTGTTGCAGCTCTTCGCGATGGGCTTTTTTCAATTGCTTAGAATCGGTGAGCAATTTGTGTTTAAATTTCTTTGGTAAAATTACCGCAGCAGCCACCACCGGGCCCGCCAAGCAGCCACGGCCTACTTCATCGCAGCCGGCTTCGATCTTGTCTTTGGTAAATGAGGACTTTAACATTGTATGGAAAGTTAAAAGTATAAAGTTAAAAGTTAGGCCACACCCTTAACATTTAACTTTTATCTTTAACCTTTTAACTTGTATGCAAAACCCCTGGAAAACCCTCAGCACCGAAGACATCTATGAAAACGCGTGGATAAAACTGGAACATCACCAAATCATTAATCCATCGGGTGGAAAAGGCATTTATGGGAAAGTGCATTTTAAAAACAAGGCCATCGGCATTGTGGCACTCGATGAAAACCAATATACGTGGCTCGTAGGCCAGCACCGCTACACATTGAATGAATGGAGTTGGGAAATCCCGGAAGGTGGTGGACCATTGGGTGATGATGTTCTTGCCTCGGCTAAAAGAGAGTTGAAAGAGGAAACAGGATTAGAAG
>JBBSCN010000052.1:0-17746 GCA_038250265.1 Cytophagales bacterium
TAGGTAGTTTGGTGGTTATTTCACTTTTTGTTGCCTTGCTCTTGCGGGTTGTTTTTATCGCGGAAAGGCAAAAAAATCGGTTTGCCAGAACATATGGTTACAGTGTAGCGTGCATTTTGTTTTTTCATTTTGCTATCAATATTGGCATGACTGTGGGCTTGTTTCCGGTGATTGGAATTCCACTGCCCTTCTTTAGTTATGGTGGCTCATCGCTGTGGGGTTTTACGATCTTGCTGTTTATTTTGCTAAAGTTGGATGCTCACCGAAGCCAAGTGCTCCAAAGAATTTAAAAATGGCAATTATTGAAATCTTCGCTCAAGCACTTCAATAAACTCTTCGTACTCCTCACTTTCGCGATCCCACTCAGGATAGTATTCACCTAAGTGCGCTAATGCATGATTTAAAGAAGGCAGCGTCTCGATTTGATCGATGGCTTCCGAAAAAATTTCAAAATCACCCTTAAAAAGAATTTTTGTGAACATGAACTTCTGATTGATAGTCAATCCATCCTTAAGTTTATTAGCCTTTGGTTTTGGCGTATTTTGTGCGGGGGGTGGTTTAAGTTGCTGTGAAACTGGTTGAGCAACAGTTTTTGTCTCTTGGGGTTTAATGGGCTCGGGCGTTTTTACGGAGTTCCTCGGTTCGTACAGCTTTTCAATTTTCAAAGGCACAAGCTTTGAGAATTGTATTACGTAGCCATCGAAATCTTCGGGAGTAAAACTCACCTCTTCTAAAATATGATCCAGCATTCCAAAAGCTTCGTTACCGGTGATCAGTTGCAGGTTTTGTTCTTCTAACTTCGCAACTAGTTTTTCGAGCGGGGCGTTGTTTATTTTCTGGTACTTAACCTCATTCTTTAACGTTTCCGTTTTGAGATATCCCTTGCCATAACGGTCAAGTGTCTGCGAGTAGAAGTCATAGGGGGTTAGGATCAAGTGGATGGTTTTTACCACCGCGGCCTGCAACAGGGGAAGCAAATCTTCTCTCCCAATGGCAATGTGATTAGAGAGTACATTTTGGAATTGAAGCAGGACTTCTTTTACCTCAGCCGCCTGATAGTCAAAATACGGGCTTTTTATTTTTTCAGACTCACTCTTCCAAATATTCATCAATTCACGGATGAGGAACAGGTTCACTTGCTTTATTTCGCACAATGACAGGACTTCTGCTCCTGTGATTTTCTCATTTTTCTCGAAAAATTGGGTGGTCAGTTTTGTGGCATATTCCAAGCTATATTGCTCAATTGCTTTTGGGCTTATTTTTTCATCCATAGATTTGTAGATAGCTAAGGCTTGCACAGGTAAAGATAGCAATTGAAAATCTTGGAGAAAAAGAAGTTACTGGAAAGGGCTGTTCGAAATCTTCTTTTACCGATTCTGAAGTATTCACCAATTTTATTAACTGGTTTAAGACCCAGTGAATTCCCGGTAATTTTTACCTTGCGGGATGTTTATTGAACCAAATATTGGTAGAAAAGGCCAATCTGAAAAAAGCGGATGGATTGAGGTAATCTCTGGTTGTATGTTCTCGGGCAAAACGGAGGAGTTGATTCGCAGGCTAAATCGTGCGCTGATAGCCAAGCAAAAAGTGGAGATTTTCAAACCAGCTGTGGATAAGCGCTATGACGAACAGAAGATTGTGTCGCATAGCGATCGCGAGATTCGATCTACACCTGTGAATTTTGCAGATGATATTTTGTTGCTGGCTGGTGATTGTGATGTGGTAGGCATTGACGAGGCTCAATTTTTTGATGATGCCATTGTGGAGGTTTGCAATAAGTTAGCAAACAGTGGCAAGCGGGTAATTGTAGCTGGGTTGGACATGGACTACGAAGGCAAACCATTCGGCCCGATGCCGAACTTATTGGCAGTGGCCGAATTTGTCACGAAAGTTCATGCTATCTGTGCGCAGACAGGTGAGTTGGCTTCTTTTTCCTTTCGATTGGCCGACAGTAAATCTAAAGTGCTTCTTGGCGAAATGGATAAGTACGAAGCGCGCACTAGAAGATCGTTTGTGGATGGCATGGGTAGTTGAGGCCAACAAAACTTTGAACCAATAATTTAACTTCGAACTTTTCGAAAGTGCTTCACAAGACTCGCGGCATCGTTTTTAGGTTTACCAAATACGCTGAAACCTCCATCATCGTAACTGTTTTCACCGCTCAATTTGGGCTACAGACCTACATTGTAAATGGGGTACGCAGTAAGTCAGGCAAAGGAAGAATTGCTTTGTATCAACCACTCACGTTGCTGGACATGGTAGTGTACCATAAAGAAAACGCTACTATTCTGCGGTTAAAAGAAGTGCGTTGTTTTCACCCTTACCAACGTATTACATCTGACTTTAAAAAATCTACTATTGCCCTTTTTTTGAATGAAGTGATCAACAAAGCCGTGAAAGAGCAGACCCATACGCAAGAGATAGGCGAATTTCTTTTTGATTCTTTCATCACACTAGATCAGCTAACCGGTAATATCGAGAATTTTCACTTAATCTTTTTGATACGATTGAGCAAGTTGTTGGGATTTGGCCCATCACGAACAAGCGAAATCTTAACCCCTTTTTTCACTGGAGACAAGGAAGAATTATTGTTGCACGAGTTGTTGAAAGCAGACTATCTTTCTGTAATTGTAATAACTCAACTTCAGCGAAGAAATTTATTGGATGTATTGATTCGTTTTTACACTTCGCATATTGATAATTTTGGAGAACTAAAATCGCTTTCTGTTGTAAGGGAATTAATAAATTAGAAGATGATAACGTTTGAATTACCGATCCAGGTCCGGTGGTCTGATATTGATCAGAATAGACATTTGCGCCATTCTGCTTATTATGATTATGGAGCCACAGCGAGGATCACTTGTTTCTCTAATCATGGGTTGACTAATCAAAAATTTGAAGAATTAAGAATTGGGCCAATTCTTTTTAGAGAAGAAGCTTTATTCAAAAGGGAAATAAAATTTGAAGACAAGGTTACTGTAGATTTAGCCTTGACTAAGGCTACCCCTGATTTTTCAAGATGGAGTATCACTCACCATATTTATAAGGAGGACAGAATGATCGCTGCGATTTTAAATATGGATGGGGCGTGGATTGATATGGCAAAACGAAAATTAGCGATCCCCAATGAATTTATTCAAAAGGTGTTTGACGATTTTCCAAGGGCAAATGATTTTCAATGGCTACCTACAAAGGCCTGAGGATGAACTAGACCATCAGTTTCTCAATAATTCCATCTACCGTTATTCCTTCCGCCTCGGCCTTAAAATTGCGCACCATGCGATGGCGAAGTACAGGTTTGGCAACAGCCTGCACATCTTCGATGTCGGGTGAGTATTTGCCATTGATTAATGCATTGCATTTCGCGCCAAGCACCAAGTACTGAGAGGCGCGCGGACCAGCCCCCCATTCGAGCAAATCGTTGGCAATCGCAGATCCATTTTTTCCAGGGCGTGTTGATTGTGCCAATTTCACAGCATACTCGACAACATTATCGGCAATAGGCACTCTTCTTACCAAGTGTTGGAAGTATACAATCTCCTCTGCAGAAAGTGTTTTTGAAACTTGTTGGGTAAAATCGGCTGTAGTATTCTTTACGATGCTGATTTCTTGTTGATAGCTAGGATAATCCAAAAATATATTGAACATGAACCGATCCAGCTGTGCTTCGGGTAATGGATACGTTCCCTCCTGTTCAATTGGATTTTGGGTAGCTAAAACAAAGAACGGTCTCGGTAACTGATAATTGTTTCCAGCAATGGTTACCGCGTATTCTTGCATAGATTCCAACAATGCAGCCTGTGTTTTGGGTGGTGTGCGGTTAATCTCATCTGCGAGGACGATATTGGCAAAAATAGGACCTTTCACAAACTGAAAGTTGCGCTCCTTGTCCATTGTCTCGGATCCTACAATATCAGAGGGCATTAAATCTGGTGTGAATTGGATTCGTTTAAATTGTAGATCGAGTGAAGTGGCGATGGTTTGCACCAATAATGTTTTTGCTAAACCGGGCACGCCAATCAACAGCGAATGACCATGACAAAAAACTCCAGTCAAAACTAATCTAACCACGTCATCTTGACCCACCACTACCTTGGCAATTTCATTCTTTAAGTTTTGATACGTTTTGGCTAACGCATCAGCCGCTTCTACATCATTGGAAAATTGTTGCGCCATAGTAGTTGATAGTTTAGAAATTCAAATGGGCTGGTGGATCATTCCTGATTTAAAAGGCAGGATCAAACTATTCAAGAATTTTACAATAGTTATAGCTAGGGTCGATGTTGATAAACACATCTTGCCTAGATTTTTTAAACCACTTTTCAATGAGCTTATCTTTTTTCTCAGCCAATGCAGCAGATTGTATGCGATGCCAGTCATCGGTGAGATTAGCTTGGTGAGGGGCAATTTTGGCTTTGAAATAAAGTATTCTTACGGCTTCTTTTCCTTCTTCGGTACGATACGTCAGTGACTTTGAAATGCTTCCCAACGTCATAGTGTCAATGGCAAGATATACCACAGGGTCTATTTCCCGCATGGAGACGCGAACTCCTCCATCTTGATCAGTAAAATATCCTCCGCGCCCTTTTGTAGCTGCATCATCGGAATATTCCTTGGCGGCATATTCAAACTTAATGCTGTCTTTCACAATTTTTCTGCGGAGGCTATCTAGGTAATTTTCAGCCCGGCCAACGTCTTCCAGTGAAGGGTTACCCAACAACAAGATATGACGGGAGTTGTATTCATTTCCTCTGCGGTCAATTAACTGCATAATATGAATTCCAAAAGCAGATTCGAAGGGCTGTGAAATTTCTCCCTTGCGAAGTTTGAAACCCATCGCCTCAAATTGGGGCACCATGGCGCCTCTCCCGACAAAGCCCATTTCGCCACCGTTAGATCTTGCGCTTGGGTCTTCTGAATATTTCTGAGCCAGCGCGTTGAAGTCTTCTCCAGCTAAAATCCGCTCTCGTAGTTCGCTTAGTCTTCCCTTTGCATCTTCTTTTTGGGCAGCGCTGATCTTAGCAACTTTTACAATTTGACCGATTTCCACATCTGATGAATAAAAGGGCAAACTGTCCGTTGGTATTTTGTGAAAGAACCGTTTTACTTCGGCAGGTGTGATCTTCAAATCTTTGTGGATGCGTTCCGTCATCTCTCGGGACAACAACTGCTCGCGAATCTGTTCTCGTAGTTCTATACGAATCTGCTCCAAGCTTTTTCCGTATCTTCTTTCCAGCTCCTCGGGCGCGTTGCCGGAATTTTGAAGAATGGCATTCATCCGTTGACCAGTATTTTGATCAACCTCGAAATCGGTGACCAACACCGAATCAATGGCTGCTTTCGCCACCATCAGTTTGTTCATGATGAGCCGGTTGAAGAGCTGACATTTTGCTTCTTCCGATTGCGGATTTCCTTCCGCGATATATCCCTGATACGCAGATTCTAACTCAGATTTAATAACTATGAAATTATCAACCTTGGCTATGATTTTGTCTACTACAAAGCCCGTTTTCTCCATCTCCTGAGCCGCGAGGGGCAGAGTAAACAGGAGAATAAAAAGACTACTTGTTAAAAACCTCAAATTCCTTTCGTTTAACACCATTTTCATAAACCTCATCCTCCAATTTTTTTGCAAGTTCTACTTTTCTTTTATTTAAAATAATGTTTTTGATGTCATCCTTTACAAATTCTAATGGGCTTACGTTATCCGAAATTTTGTAGGCGTCCACTTTCAAAAAATAGAGATAGCTCGCATCGCTTGTTTCATAGTAAGAATAGCTGCGTAAAAATTGAATTTTGTTCGGGATTTCCGCCAAAGGCGAGTCTGCGGTAAGTTTGTCAAATGCGATCCATGTAGAGTCGGGTAATTGATAAGCAGCCGAAAAGCTAAGGCAATAGGATTTCAATTCGGCAATATCTTTTTGATTGCTTGAATACAGAAGCGGTTTGATATGCTGAATTCGGGGCGCAGTTTTGGCGACTTTGATGTAGGTGCCTTGAACGATATTTTGCTTTAGTAAAAAGTTATCGAGGTGTGATTTGTAATAGGCTTGAATTTCATCGTTCGCTATCGAATCGTTTAAGTTCTTTTTTATATAGAAATTCTGAAACTCATAACCGATTAGGCTATATCGATAGTCCAGCACTTTGCGCTCCACTTCTGTCTCGTTGATGTCGATATTTTTCGCTGCTTCGTTGAGTACCAATTGTTTTCGGATCCAACTATTTACATAAGAAGAAATTCGGGCGGCACTGTCTTCCCGCGTGGCTTTAGTAGGAACGATGCCGTTTAATTCATCCAAATATAAATAAGATTGGTTCACTCTTGCCAACGGCCTTCGTGGGTTGTCCGACCCGCTATTGCCTGCCTTCATTTGAATAAGATCGCAGGAATTGAAAATGAATAACCCTGCGGTAAGCAGGAGCAATACCGGAAATCTATTTTTCAATTTAATGGCTAGAATCATTTATTGACCAGTGTTGCGATAACGATCTTTTTACCTTTTTTATTTACGTTAACCGGATATTTTTTTCTTAAGTCGTTCAGCCATTTTTTTTCCAGCTCCGCTTGGTAATCCGAGATTACACTTGCCCTCGCCTCTTTGAAGGTTTTTATGCCAGGGGCTACCAATTGAGCGATTTCTACCAAATAATAATTTTTATCCAATTCTGTATCGTGTAAACCTGCTACCCAAGTTACTCTATCAACAACTTTGCTCTCGCCTTTCTCATAATTTCTAAATGGCTGTACCGATTTAAATTTTTTAATATCCGCTTCTTTTAACGTATCGCCCTTTGCCACTTTCTTTTTAAAATCTTCGATCAGCTCTTTATCGGTTGCTGAAAAAATACGCGCTTCCACACGATCGCCTCCTTGATACTTGGTGGTATTCCGTTCATAATAGGTGCGTTGCCCTAGCGTATCTTCGGAAGCCTTGTTCCAAATTTCTTTTTCCATGATTTCAAAGAAGAGAATTCCTTCTCGGTACTCAGTTAGTAGATTTTTATATTCAGGCTTTTCAATCTTAAGTTTTTCCTCTTCCGCTATGGTGATGGTTTCATCTACAAAATAGTTGTAAAGCTGATCCATATAAACAGCAGGAATCGTCCCGGAAGAAGCTTGGTTGGTTTTCAAAAACGAAATAAATTGAGCCACCGTAACACTACTGTTTTGAATAGAGAATAGCTTTTGTGCTAGCAACGGAGCCCCACCACTATAGTTCCATTTGCCCTTCGTCAAGCTCGAATCAGCGAAGCTTATAATGGCCTTCTTTGTTTCGGGCACCTCGGCAAAGCCAAAATCTTTTCTCCGTTTAATTGTCATTACCTGTTGGGAAATTTGAAGGCGCTCATCACGGGCGACTTTTCTTTTCAATGATTCTGCGAGTTCTAAATAGGGCGGAAGAGGAATCTTTTTTTCTAGCCGAACGATATGCCAGCCAATGGAAGATTGGAAAGGATCTGATATATCTCCGGGCTTCTGAATAGCAAAGGCAGTATTTTCAAATTCAGGGACGGACGCCAACGCACCCACGCCAAAGGCTCGCAGCTTTCCCCCGGAATCTTTGGTGTTGCCGTCTTCGGAATTTTCTTTACAAAGCTCATCCCATGCGCGACCTGCTTTCAATTGATCAAAAATTTCAAAAGCCGTATTTTTAATTTTAGCATCATTCGGTGTTCCGGTTCTAAGCAAAATGTGTGACACTTCTACTTCACCTCGTGCTGGCTTTTTGTCGACTACTTTTATCAAATGATAACCAAAACGGGTACGAACAATGTTTGTAATTTCTCCTTTATTGGTTTTGTAAGCAGCTTCTTCAAATGGATAGACCATTTGCATGGCGGTAAAATACCCCAAATCTCCACCGTTGTATTTGGCCGATGGATCTTCAGAAAGTTCTCGGGCTAATTTTTCAAAATCTTCACCGGCTACGATTCTCTTTTTGATGTCGGCTAATTTATTGAACGCAGCCAATGTATCGGCCGGAAAAGCATCGGGTTTTAGATTGATCAGTATATGAGACGCCCTGACTTCTTGCGTCAGATGTTCATACGCCTCTTTTGTCAATTTTTCCAAGGCATCGGGCTCGGCACGGTAAGGCTTTTTTAAATCTTCGCGGTAGGTCTTGAACTCTTTGGTGAATTTTGCAGTGGTGTCCATGCCCATTGCCCTTGCTTCGGCTACCTTCAATTTAAAGTTGATAAATAGGTCTAGGTATTCGTTGATTTTGGCTTCGGTAAAGTCCTCAGGCTTGTTCTGATGGTTCTTTTTGTAGAGGTAAGTGAACTCATCGGTAAACGTGGGTGTCCGGTTAACTGAAAAAAGAATAGTCTGTTGTTGGTTTTTCTTCGATTGGGAAAAACCAAATAGTGCAGTACAACTAAAAGCAATTGAAATAACGTTCCTGAACATGAATAACCTATTTAGGGATGACAAAAATAGCATGAAAAGTTAACAGTAATAAGCAAGCTCGGATTTGAATGGTTTTATCTTTTTCCACCCATTACAAGGGTGAACGCCCATTATAGCAAACTCTCAACGTTCGCTAAACTGACTTGGTGAGTCGGCATACGTTTTTGCCTTCCTCTTGCACGTATTCAATTTTGTCCATTATGGTTTTGACCAAACGAATGCCCAAGCCGCCTTTCCTTTTTTCATGTACCAGACTATCAATTTCAGGTTCTTGAAATTGGTTGATGTCAAACATCGACCCGTCATCAATGATCTCGAAAACAAACTGGCTTTTTGTGGGAATGTGGATATTTATGGTAATGTGATGGTCTGGATTGCAATGGTGCGCATGAATCATGAGGTTGGAACACATTTCATCCAATGCCAAAACAATCGCACCCATTTCTAGATCAGACACGCCTTGTCCTGTTAGGGAGTTTCGGATAAACTCCCGTACACCTTTTAAATTATTGAGGCTGCAACCGATGTTAAACTGATAACTCATTTACCAATGTTTTTGCTTCTTGCCTGTTCGACCTAATGTTTAATAGGTCGGCCAATCCTAAAATGCTAAAGGTGTTAAATACGCGTTCTTTCAAGCCATATAAAACAAGGCTTATCTTTTTGTCCCTCAATTCTTCGATGTACGACATAAATACTCCTAGGCCGGCCGAAGAAATGTATTCCAACGCGCTGCAATCCACCAATATCTTTTTGAATCCTTCTCCCACACTTTTGGCAATGGCCAGATCTAATTCAATGGAGGAACTTGCATCTATTTCACCCACAATGGAGAGGATGTCAATTCCGTCTTCTTGCAATCTTTTGATGTGAACCATGTAGTTTTAACGGTTTAAGTTTTTTTATGTTTTGTTTATCTAAACTTTACAGTCATAGACGTATAATCGTCATTAATATCTTCTGACCCCGAGAATTCATACAATTTTTCAATTACACTTTCTTCAATTTCCTTTGAACTTTTTGTTGCGTTTTGTTGTAAGGCTTGCGCCAAGCGATCATTGCCAAATTCTTCATTTTTGTTGTTTTTGGCTTCGGTAATTCCGTCTGTATAAAGTATCATCACATCGCCCGTGGCGTACGGAAATTCGTTGTCTTCCACAAAATTGCAATAGTCGTTGTTGCGCACCATACCCAGCGCGGTGCCTCTGTCTTTTAAATATGCCGCTTGGTGGGTTGAAGTTGTGTAATACAAAACAGGGCAGTGACCTGCGCGTGAGTAATGTATTTTTTTTGTTTTGGTATTGATGACAAAATAGGTAGCTGAAATAAACGAGCCCCTTTCCAAGCAATAAACCAGTGCTTTATTTGCCTTGGCCATAAAATCTTTCGGGCTCGGCCCTTGTTGCGCGAGACTATGAAAGATTCCCTTCATTTGCGACATGTGAAAAGCCGCGGTAGTTCCTTTGCCCGACACGTCCGCAATGATCAACGCGATTTCATGATCGCTAATTCTAAGTGTGTCATAGTAATCGCCACCTACCTCATCTGCGGAGGCTGAAAAGGCAGAAATTTCAAAGTCAGCATCTTGCTCTAACTTAGCAGGTAACAAACTTTTCTGGACTGTTTTGGCAATTTTTAGCTCTTCTTTGTAGCGCGCGTTCTGAAAAGCCTCTTCCATTAAACGGAAGTTTTCAATAGAGATACCCGCTTGATTGGCAAAAGCCGATACGATGCGCGTCATTTCTTTATTGAAGCCATCGGGCAGTTCTTTCAGTAATGCCAACGTGCCGATGGTTTCTTCTTTTACTTTGATGGGGAATGCCAACAGCGAACGGAAGCGTGTACTTTTTAACGAACCCAAATGCTTTGAGAGATTTTTGGTCTTGTCGCTGTTTTGCTCTAGCGCGCCCTTGACTTTATTTTTTTCTAAATGGGCATGAATGTCTTTTGTTTCCTTTTCAGTGATTTGATGGGTAAACAGACGTTGCTCATTTTCTCTTCCCTTAATTTCCAGCCACGCGGCATCCGCAAAAACAGAACTCACTGAACTTTCTAACAAAATATTATAAACACTTTCTTCATTCTGTTCGGTTTGGATGGATTGGCTGATGCGCTGAAAATTCACTACCTCCTCTAGCTTTTGTTCAAACACGGAAGACGTAGGCAGGTTAAAGAGAATCACTAAAAAAGAGAATGTCATGTAGGTGAGCACAAAGGCCAGTAATGCGATGTTGAATACATGGCTTTGAAAATCAAGGAATATTTTACTCTGTTGACTGATTTGATCAGACCACATCGTAACGGAATAGAGGAAATAAAATAAATAGAAAATTGACAGCAGCAGCAACAATAAACTCGTCCATTTTTGTTTAAAATTAAGATACGCTACCCAACGCATGTTGGCCGAAAGAACGAGCCCTAGTAAACCTATAATAACAATCGCCAGCGTGATAATGGTTTCGGAGATTACGATGTGGATGCTGTCGTACACCAAAATACTCAACAGAAGCAACTCAAACACTAACCACGCACGGATCAGCCACTTTGATTTTTGATACAGAATCAATCGCTTCCAAGAAGTAAAAGCGGCCAATAGAAAGTTGATAAAAAGGGCAAGTGTGATTTGATACACTATATCCATAAATAGGATGTTACTTGCTAGGGTGGTATTGCCAAGTAGGAACAACACTAACCGCACCGCCAATGAAACAACGGTAGCAATAAGTCCGGTAGCAAAAACTTTCCAAAGAAGATCAGTGAAATTCAGGCTTTCATCTCGTTCAATCCGAAATTTGTAATGGTAAAACAATGAAACGATGAAGATATCCAGCATTAACCTTGGCAGCCAAGTGGGGATATCAGGGGGCAATGATTTTAGGTCGCTGTAGATGACAGTAACGTCAGAAAAAACCAAGATGACCCAGGCGATGATCGCGACTAGCGAAGTGAGACGAATAAGTGCCTTGGTTTTGAACATCTTAACAAAAACATGGCCAATCAAGAGATTGGCCATGCAATAATAATTAATAAAAAGGCTATATAATATCTTTACAATAGGTGCTTTTTCTACTTCCTACTGTAGTTCGGGGCTTCGCGTGTGATGCTCACATCGTGCGGATGGCTTTCGTGTACGCCCGCTGCGGTGATCTTGACAAACTTTGATGATTTAAGTTTCTCCAAATTTTTGGCTCCACAATACCCCATGCCTGCCTTTAACCCACCTACCAATTGGTACAAAACTTCTGCTACTGATCCCTTGAAAGGCACTCGACCTGAGATACCTTCTGGCACTAGTTTTTTAATGTCATCTTCCACATCCTGAAAATAACGGTCTTTCGAACCGTCTTCCATGGCTTCTAAAGAGCCCATCCCTCGGTAGGATTTAAATCTCCTTCCTTCGTAAATAATAAGTTCACCGGGTGCTTCTTCCGTTCCGGCCAAAAGTGACCCAATCATTACGCTATCCGCACCAGCGGCCAAGGCTTTTACAATATCTCCCGAAAATCGAATGCCACCATCGGCAATCGCTTTCACTCCTGAACCCTTCAATGCTTTGGCTGCTTCATAAACGGCAGAGAGTTGAGGCAGTCCGATCCCCGCCACGATGCGCGTGGTGCAAATGCTGCCTGGACCAACACCTACTTTTACGGCATCCACTCCAATTCTGGCCAATGCTCTGGCCGCTTCGCCAGTGGCAATATTGCCCACAACCATCTCTAACGATGGGTATTTTCTTTTCACCTTTTTCGCAGCATCCATCACGCCTTTGGAATGACCGTGTGCGGTATCTATACTGATCACATCTACTCCAGCAATTTGCAACGCTTCAATCCTGTCTAAAATATCGGGTGTAACGCCTACAGCAGCACCTGCTCTCAGTCTTCCAAATTTATCCTTGCAGGCGTTGGGCTTGTTTTTCTTTTTTAGGATGTCTTTGTAGGTGACAAGCCCCGTAAGCTTTCCTTTCTTATTGACGATCGGAAGCTTTTCAATCTTATAATCCTGTAACAGTAACTCTGCTTTTTCTAAGGTGATTCCTTCCGGTGCTGTGATTAGATTTTCTTTCGTCATGATTCGCTCGATAGGCGTAGACATATCTTTTTGAAAACGCAAATCACGATTTGTAATGATACCTACGAGTTTACCGTTTTGGTCGATTACGGGAATACCACCGATCTTAAACTCACGCATGATCTTTTCAGCATCTCGCACAGTAGAAGTCACCAGCAGCGTTACCGGATCGAGGATCATACCGCTTTGGGAACGCTTTACTTTACGCACCTGATTCGCCTGCGCCTCGATTGACATGTTTTTGTGGATGAACCCCAAACCGCCTTCGAGTGCCATGCCAATCGCCAAATCAGCATCGGTGACAGTATCCATGGCGGCAGAAATGATCGGGATATTTAGCTTAATATTCTTGGTAAGATAACCTGATGTATCCGTTTCGCGGGGTAATACTTCGCTGTAAGCCGGAACGAGAAGCACGTCATCATACGTCAATGCTTCAAAGAGAAATTTCTTGGGGTCGAGTGCCATTGCAAATAATTTACGAGTGATTATTTGCGGGGCAAAACTAACGAGTTGGGGTGTAAGAAACTAATTTTAATGATCACAAATGTCCCATTCAAGTAATCACGTATATCATTTATCATTAAACTGTTCGTTCAAAGAAGAAAATCAACTTATTTTAGATCAAATGCCATAGTTATGAGAAAATGCTTTACTGTTTTTTTGATTTCGTTAAATAGCTACTCATTCGGTCAAACCAAAGTAGAGCTATCAGTCTCAGGTCTACAACAACCGGTGGAGGTGATTCGCGATGAGTTTGGGATAAACCACATCTACGCCCAAAACGAACACGATTTGTTTTTTGCACAAGGATATTGCGCTGCCAAAGACCGTCTCTTTCAATTTGAACTCTGGCGCAGGCAAGCGACAGGTACGATGGCCGAGTTACTAGGGCCAAAAGAAATCCTCCGCGACAAAGGCGCACGTTTGTTCAAGTTCCGAGGGGATTTGAAGAAAGAGCTCAATCATTATCATCCTCGTGGCAAACAAATCATAACGGCATTTACCGATGGCGTAAACGCATACATCCAAGCAACTGAAAGAAATCCTGATTTGCTTCCGTTGGAATTCAAATTATTGAAAACAAAACCTCAAAAATGGACACCTGATCTTGTTATCTCGCGGCACCAAGGGTTGCTGGGCAATATTGCTGAAGAAGTTTCAATTGGTAAGTTGGTGGCGCTGTTGGGTGATGAAAAAGTAAAAGATTTGATTGTGTTTGAGCCGGGCGAGCCCAATTTGAAAATAGATCCAGTAATTGATCAAAAACTTTTGTCGGCCCCAACCACAGAATTGTACGATGCATTTCGCAAGCCATTGAGTTTTAATCCGCAAGATATTTCGCTATCAGCAAACCTGGATTTGAATGAATATAATCGATTAGCGAAAGCCGATGATGAGGCGTATCAAAAACTGATGGAAACAGAAAGAAATACCATTGGAAGCAACAATTGGATTGTTAGCCCGCGCCTTTCGCAAAGTGGGTTTCCACTTTTAGCTAACGATCCGCATCGCGCCTTGTCAGTTCCGTCACTTCGTTACATGGTACATTTGAATGCGCCCGGTTGGAATGTGTTAGGAGGAGGCGAACCAACAATCCCCGGCATTTCAATTGGCCACAATGACTTTGGCGCTTGGGGGCTAACTGTTTTTGATTTGGATGCGGAGGATTTGTACGTCTATCAACTCAATCCACAAAACCAGCGTCAATATAAATATCAAGGGAAGTGGGAAGAGATGCGTATGATCAAGGATACGATCACAGTAAAAGGAAGTGCTGATGTCTTGGTTGAGCATTTTTATACACGCCATGGCCCAGTTACTTTTTTCGATTTGAAAAATAACGTTGCCTATGCTATGCGATGCGGTTGGATGGAAATAGGCGGGGCGCCTTATATGGCTAGCTTGCGAATGGATCAGGCAAAAAATTGGGAGGAGTTTCGCACAGCATGTTCCTTTAGCCATATTCCTGGAGAGAACATGATTTGGGCCGACAAAAAGGGAAACATCGGTTGGCAAGCAGCTGGGGTAGCGCCTGTGCGAAAAAATTGGGATGGACTGGTTCCAGTTCCGGGTGATGGTCGATTTGAATGGGAGGGCTATCTGCCTATAAAATCATTGCCAAATGTATTCAATCCCGCCAAGGGATTTTGGGCAACGGCCAATGAGAATTTGATTCCTAAAAACTATGCCCATCGCAATGCCGTGGGATGGACATGGGCAGATCCTTACCGAGTTGATCGCATTAACGAAGTTCTTAGCTCAGGGAAGAAATTTAACACCGATGACATGATGAAGCTGCAGCATGATTACCTGTCCATCCCAGCCAGGACATTGGTGCCGCTGTTGCAAGATTTGAAATCGTCAGATGAAAAAACAGAATCGGCTCGGCAACTTTTAATCAAATGGAATTTTGTGATGGATCGTTCTTCCGTTGAGGCGGGCATTTATGCCGCTTGGGAAAAGAAAATCACAGAAGAAGTTCTTCCACTTTTTGTGCCCGAAAATGCAAAAGAGATGGTAAAATATATTCCGTTGACAAGAGTTGTTGAGTGGATTTCAAAACCCAGAAAGGAGTTTGGAGCGGATGCAACTGCTGGCCGTAATGAATTTTTACTTTCAACGCTGCAGCATGCCGTGGATTATCTTTCGATAAAACTCGGCAATGAAATCTCTACATGGCAGTATGGACAGATCAATTATCATCACGCGCTGATCAAACATCAGTTGGGCAATGCGGTAGACGAGGTGATGAGAAAGAAACTTGAGGTGGGTCCATTGCCCCGTGGGGGAAATGGGTCTACACCGGGCATGACTACTAATGCGGACAATCAAACTGCTGGTGCTACTTTTAGAATTGTGACGGATGTGGCTGATTGGGACAAGACTATGTTTACGAATGCGCCTGGGCAGAGCGGAGATGTAGACAGTCCGTTCTACAAAAATTTATTTCCGTTGTGGGGCAACGATCAATACTTTCCGGTTTACTTTTCTCGTAAAAAAATTGAAGAGGTGGCGAAAGAAAGATGGCTGTTACAGCCCTTGCGTTAGCCCTCTAAACCACTCGGGTGCATACCAAACGAGTGCGCCATATCCCGCAAAGCGAATAAGGCGGGTAATGCAGATTAGTAAAAAATGTTTAAAGCTGAGATTCACCGAGCCTGCTAGCATACACATGGCAGAAAAGGGAAGGGGGGTAACGGCTCCCACGAAAACCAAGTAGCCACCATACGTTTTTAATTTCCCTTCGTATTGCTTCAAGTATTTTTCGCGAATGCGCTCTTGGTAAAATTTAGTTTTGGAAAATACTTTGCCAATGTAGTAGCCTAAGATGCCAGCTGCATACGATATGATACTGAGAATGGCTAAGTTGGTAATAAAACCCCTAAGATTAATATCATCCAATATCCAAATCATCATAAAAATCTCGGGAGGCAAAAGGCCAAAAACAATCTCTGACAAAGTATAGATACCATACAAAATGCCCGGGTTCGCTCTAATGCTGTCAATGTGGTCTTTGAAATTTTGTTGAATGTAGCCCTCCAACAAAACAAACACGGCAATAATTACCACAAACCCTACCAAGCCTTTAAGTAAATTGCGAAACAGAAAGCTGGAACGTGTTTCTTCTTTTTCTTCGGAGGGCTGCATGCTTAGTTTAAGATTGGATGCCTTTTAAAGGGCTTATTCTCGTCAAATAGTTTTCGGTATGTAATATGCGTTTTTGAAACGAACCCACCAACTTGTTCTACCACGGTGATCATTTTTGGATTGAAATCGCCAATCCAATTCATTTCATATTCCTCATACCTCTTGTACTGGTCTTGCAAAACTGCACGGGCCGCCAATATCATCGCCCCATCCGCTCCTTTGCCTTGATGCTCTGGCACCACCCCAAACAAAATACCAAAAGCTTTCTTATTCGTTTTTCTAACCGTGTGCCATAGAAATTTTATTTTTCCAATCCAATCTAATTTTCCGTTTACGTGCTTAAAAATCTGATTGATTTCCGGCAATGAGAGGAAAAATGAAATGGGCTCGCCTTTGTAAAAGCCGAAGTACAAAAGCCTTTCATCTAAAATTGGCTTCATTTGTTTCACGATCAGAGTTGCTTGCTGAGAGGTGATCTCTGGGTTATCTGCACGATTGGCCCACGCCTTGTTATAAACGGTACGCAAGTACTCTCCTAATTTTGGGATTTCATCTTTTCGCAGATGGCGAAACTCATAGTCTGGTTGTTTGCCAATTAACTCTGCCTTGTGATGCAATTTTGGTGAAAGCGGTTCGATGACTTTCCGAGCGAATGTGAATTGATTAAAATAAACCTGAAAACCATATGCCTCAAAAAAATCTTTGTAGTAGGGGGGATTGTAATTGCATTGATAATTTGGTTCGCGCTCATAGCCATCTACGAGCAATCCCCACCACCGATCGCGGCTGCCAAAATTGACAGGACCATCCATTGCTTCCATTCCTTTTGATTGCAGCCAGTTTTTTGCAGCATCAAATAGTAACACAGCTGCCTGTTTGTCGTTAATGCATTCAAAAAAACCCAGCCCCCCGGTTGGTTGATCATTTCCTTTTTTTTCTGTCTTTTGATCAACGAAGGCAGCAATCCTTCCGATCGTTTGATGCTGATCATTTTTCAGCAGCCAGCGGATCACCTCGCCATGACGAAAGGTTTTATTTTTCTCAGGATTAAAAACATTTTCAACGTCTTTGTCCAATGGACGAATCCACGCAAGTGAATTTTTGTAGATGGAAAGGGGAAATAACAAAAACTCTTTTTTGTCGGCTGCAGTGACAACTTCTTGCACAGTCATTCTAAAAAAATTAATTAGAAATCACTAAAATATGGTTCGGGAGCTTTAATTCAAAGGTAGTGCCCTTACCCAGTTCACTGGATACTTTCAGTAGACCGCCCAATTTATCGATGGCATTTTTTACGATATACAAACCTAAACCAGAGCCGTCCGATTGTTCGCTCGCGCGATAAAACATGTCAAAGATTTTGTTTTGATCGATGTCACTAATGCCTATACCGTTATCGGAAAAAATGATGATTGCCCTGTCGGGGTTAATTTTTATCTCGATTTTTATCTCGGGATTTACTTTTTCAAAATCTCGGTACTTAATGGCATTGGAAACCAAGTTGCGGAAAATCTCGCCCATCCGCCACTGATCGCTTACAAATTTTTCGCCTTCTACGGTAATTGTTTTTTTGATAGCTTCTGCGCCCTTTAAGTAGCTGAGGTCTGTAAA
>JBBSCN010000053.1:0-17483 GCA_038250265.1 Cytophagales bacterium
CGCACCGATTACTGGACGAAAAATAAAAATCAATCCATTGGCCTGCGTGACTCATTGGGCCTTTCACACAACAATTATTAATCGTGCTTTCGCTGCAACGCTCAAAATTTACACTGCCTCCTTCTGGTACTTATCTGAATTGCGCCTACATGTCTCCCTTGTTGAAGACAGTGGAGAAAGCAGGCTTAAAAGGCATGCTAAAAAAGAGAAACCCACAATTAATTTCTCCTGCTGATTTTTTTACCGATACAGAAGTATTGAGAAGAGAATATGCAAAGCTCATACATGTAAATGATCCCAATCGTATTGTTGCTATTCCATCCGTATCGTACGGAATGGCCACGGTAGTCAATAATATAAGGATCTCAAAAAAGGAAAATGTAGTGGTTGCGGAAGAGCAATTTCCGAGCAATTATTATCCTTGGCGCAAGTTGTGTTCTGACAACCGAGCCGAAGTAAAAGTGGTAATCGCTCCTGACACAGAAATGCGAGGCAAAGTTTGGAACGAACGGATTTTAGAGGCCATCGACCAAAACACGAAAGTCGTGGCTCTTGGGCATGTACACTGGGCTGATGGAACTCTTTTTAATTTGGAGGCCATTAGAAAGCGAACGAAAGACGTAGGCGCATTATTAGTTATTGATGGAACACAATCTGTGGGGGCGTTACCATTTGACGTAACTAAGATTCAACCCGATGCGTTGATTTGTGGAGGTTATAAATGGTTGATGGGGCCTTACTCGATAGGACTTGCCTACTTGGGTGAATATTTCAATGACGGGAACCCTCTGGAAGAAAATTGGATCAACCGAAAAAACAGCGAAAATTTTGCTGGCCTTGTCAATTATCAAAATAACTATCAACCGGGTGCCCTGCGCTATGAGGTAGGCGAGCACAGCAATTTTATTTTAGTGCCCATGATGATTGCTGCCCTAAAGCAGATTAACCAATGGCAACCCGCAAACATTCAGCAGTACTGCGCCAAGATTTGTAAAAATGCAATCGGGCAATTAAACGAAGCTGGATTTTGGATTGAAGATGAAAATTACCGTGGCCGACATTTGTTTGGCATTCGCCCTCCCAAATCAACGGATTTGAATGAATTAAAAATGCGATTACTAAAAGCAAAAATTTCCGTTTCGGTAAGAGGAACAGCCATCCGCGTGGCGCCACATGTTTACAACACCGAAGCCGAAATGTTGAAATTGACAAAAGCATTAAAAAAATAATCGGCAGTTTCATCCCTCTTTTCGCTCCATCGCGCTCCACGATAGCCAATGGTCTTAGGGAGAACAGGGGCACAAAATTATAGCAATGTTTGGCTACTTTTGCTTTTTGAAAAAACGGAAAAATGAAAGACAAAGTGGTCGTTATCACGGGCGGATCATCAGGAATAGGAAAGGCACTGGCAGAAGAGTTTGGAAAAAAAGGATCTAAAATTTTTATCACAGGTAGAAACGCAGCGGATCTCGAGCAAGCCGTAGTGGACTTGAAAAATAAAAATATTGACGCCCACGGTTTTCAGGCCGATGTGAGCGTTGAAGAAGACAATCGAAGAATGGCTGAGGAAGCCATCAAGAAATTTGGGAGAATCGATGTGCTGATCAACAATGCCGGTATCACTATGCGTGCTTCATTTCAGGAAGTAGAGCTCAGTGTGATCAAAAAAGTGATGGATATAAATTTTTTTGGTGTGATTTATTCCACACATGCGTGCCTGGCTGAAATTATTAAAAGCAAGGGCTCTATTATTGGTATCTCTTCCATAGCTGGTTATAGAGGGTTGCCTGGGCGCACAGGGTACTCTGCCTCCAAGTTTGCACTTGTCGGATTTCTGGAGACCCTTCGCACGGAGTTGTTGTACAAAGGCGTGCATGTACTAACGGCTTGTCCCGGATTCACTGCATCTAATACTCGAAAGCGCGCCCTGAACAGCAAGGGGAATGAGCAAGGCGAATCTCCGCGTGATGAAAGTAGCATGATGAGTGCCGAAGAGTGTGCAGCTAGAATTTACAAGGCGACTGTAACGAGGCGAAAAATTTTGGTGATGACTAGGCAAGGAAAATTAACTGTGTTACTAAATAAGCTTGCGCCCGGCTGGATGGACAAAATTGTTTACAAAACGATGGCGAAAGAACCCGATGCGCCTTTTTAATAACAACTAAACTTTAGGTCTTACTCAAGAAGACAAGTTTGATGTTATCCGCCTTGTTGATACTCTTATAGAAATCCACCATTTCGTTGTATGAAGAAGCAGGAAACTCTCCTGGTTTCATTTTCAGTTTTCTCACATAGAGCAACTTCCCTTGGTCAAATTTCACCGTTGATTCATATTCACCGTATTGATTTGAAATCTTTATAGGTTGAGGCACGAATTCAGGGTAGATTTCTTCGGGAATGTAAAATGTTATAGAGTCAATATCTAAATAGGAACTCTTTCTCAATATCGGATTTTTTCGATTTTCATTTTTTGGTGGAATAGAGGTAAATCGGTTTAGCAAATTAGGAGTTAGAAAGATTCTTTTGCCGCTTACCGAAGCGTAGCGATTTAATGTTAGATCTACGTTTACGATAGCCGTGGGCACTTTGTCTTTCTTGTTTGTAAATGAAAACGTGCCGATTTCAAAACTCGGTACGGAGATATTCTCTTGCAACCATTTCTTTTGATCATCGGGTTGGCCCGTTACGCGAAAGCTGAGGCCATTATTTTCATATTGCAAACCGGAATAAGCCGTAGTTACTTTGGCCTTTGCATTGCCAACATTATCGAGGTAAACAGTGGCTTTTTGAATTTGTGTATTCTGTTCTGTTTTTAATTTGGGGGTTCGTACAAGCTTCCCTCCGCCTTCAGTTACCATCAACGCCCAACGATCACCTGTGAAGTCGCCAGTATAACCAAATGGATTTGTTTGACTAGTACACTCAAGCCAAAGGGTGTCTTTGCCATTCGGCACCGATACAATGACATGGTTGAACTGGTGGCTGGGAAAGTCCTTTTCTAATTCTGCGGCACTAGCTCCAGCTTGAATAACCGTGTAATAGCCCTTTATGTCTATCTCCCTCAGTAAAGCAATGGTATAGTTTGAAAGAGCTTTACAATCGCCATAGCCATTTTCTTCTACAGTTGATGCAGGAAACGTCTGTAGACCACCTATCCCTAATTGAATACTCACATATCGCGTTCGATTTTGCAGGTACTCGTAGATCGCCTTTATTTTTGATTCTACAGTGGGCAGGTTTCTGGTGATTTCTTTTACCTTCAGTTTCGTTTGATCAGTTAATGTCCCTCTACCTTCGTTTATGAGTGACATCCATCGACCCAGATTATCCCATGTTTGCATAGACCCCTTATACCCATCATACTCAAACTCTGTTGGCGCGAGCATGGCACTAGGCCGTTGTTTACTTGACGTATAGGATTCAAATTTTTCAGGTTTAAAATTATCGATGCTCCAGATTAATTTTTCCGTTTCGCCACCAACTTCTTTTTTTGGCTCGGTTACATGGTTGAGTTTATACCGCGGTTTTAGATTAGAAGGGAATTGCACTTCGTAAGTTTTTTTCTGAATCGAAACTTCATCATCCAAATAATATTGAAAAGAGGGTATTCCATACAGATAACGGCTTTCAGTTTCATATTCAAATTCAACCGTGTAGGGGTAAGTGCTTTGGGAGAGATCCAGCAATTTTACACGGTTATCTGAAAAAAGCCCATCGTAATTGCTACGATCTACAATTTCGTTGTTTTTTAACTTCTTGATCAAACCGCCTTCTGCATCATAGACATAAGCTGAGATGGTAATCACTTTTTCCATTTTATCATAGCCAATTGCTTCTGACGCAAACATTTTTCCCTTCTCGTTCAGTATAGTAATAACTTTATGTACGTAATAGCGCGACTTATTGATCGCCAAAATCTGGAAGCGGGAAAAATCTTCTCGTACCACTGCATACATGCCTTCTTTAAGTGTTGCGGGTATAGCGCTGACTGGATATTTCGGGCTATCTTTCGAAGTAGCTGCCAGGGTGAAAAAACACAAGACTATGTACAGAACCGTTTTCATATTATTGTTTTTTCTTGAACACAATTTGCTCCGCTTGCTTGGCTACCATTTGATTATAAAATTCTCTTAAGTTTGGATACTCCTCTTGAGAAAAAATTCCTCTATTGATGGACAGCGTGCTGGTGATGGCAATGGTATTTCCAACTTGTGCGATGTTATACAAGTATCGAGCGCCATTTCCAGGTAAAGCAAGTACTTTGCTTTTGGGCATTTCGTCTATGGTGTATTCCGCGGGAAGGGTTATCTTGATGAAATAGGTGTTGTCAAAGGGTGCACCAAAATCTACCGGATAATTACGCTTTTCATCTTTGAAAGGGTTTGAGTCTTGCCTGTTAGCAATAAACGGATTAAAATAATAGGTGTTTCCGGCAATAGTAAAATGGTCGCTCACATTTAAATCGTAAATTTCTTTAAAGGGCTGTTGTGCATCATTTTCATTTTGAAATTCACTTTTGATTATACTCCATGGCCGACTGCCAATCAAATCCTTAGTATAATTTTCTTTTCCTTTTGTAAAAAATGCTTTGCGCGCGCTTATCGAATGGTGGCCACTACGCTCAATTTTTAGCTTTCCTTTTAGTTGATCTTCTTCGCCAAGCATTAAATCAGCGCTAACATTGGTTTTTGCTTTGCTGTTTGGAGTTAAGTTGATCCATTCATAACCGTCATTTGAAACGACAAAACCCCTTCCGTTTAAACATCGCTCTGGCAACATACCGATTGATAGAAATTTATCGGTTGCATCCAGCAGTATGCTTTTGTCGTTCCATTTTGCTAAGCAGACCACATTATTGAATTGAGAAGAGACGGGTGTTGCCTCCCGAACAAAACCATGATCGCGGGTGCTTATAAGAACCGGGCTGGCTTTTATATCTGCCTTTTCAAGCATGGATGCCAACAGTAAATTAATTTCGGCAGAACTGCCCTTTTTTTCGTCAAATACTTTTCGAAGAGTATGGGCTGGATATTTTCGGATTTGACCATCCCACAAAATAGAACTACGGACAAATGAAAAAATGGCGCTAATTTTTTCTTCTGTAGAATTTTTGCCGGCCGTTAATTCTTCTACTTTGTTTTTAAGAAAATTGTTACCAGAGATCTCCTCACCTAATCGCTCCTGATAGCTCTTATTAATATCCTCCCAACTCCCCATGTAATTTTTTATTGGCGCGTTTGGGAACTTTGTGAATGACAGTTCAAAATTCATTTTTGAAATGAAGTCCTTTGAAGTAGTCATGAAGGGTTCGTCCTTAAAAGCGGCCACATCCTTGGCAACCCAACGATTTTTGTTTTCAATGAAATCTAATCTATCGTTACTTACTCTACTTGTACCCCCCAACCGATTTTCGCTCAAGGATGCCAATGATATAGATGAGTTAGCTGTAGAGTTTTCATTGATGAATAATGGAACATAACCTTGCATGTATTTTTCATAATTATAGTATTCAGGTATTTTTACCCTGTACTCACTCCACACGGTGGGAATTGTATTTTGAAATTCCCAGTCTTGAAAATTGAAAACGAAATCTGAAATAATTCGATAGGTGATTTCAAGCACGGATCCCACTTTAACATTCGGCCAGGTCACTTTTGTAAAGTTGAGATTGTCATCATATTTTTCCTTGAAAATAGATTCTGTTTTTGCCTTGGTTTCTACAATTTTTCCATTTTCCAAATTATAGGTTACTGCTTTCAGTCCAGAAATTTTTTCCTCATCGGTATTATTTCGGTAAAGAGGGATACTAAAGTCAGCCCATTTGAGGCCTTCCTTGCTTAAAATTTTTATCCTTCGGGTGCGTTCAAATTCTAGTTGGAAACCAGTAGTTTGATTATATCGCAGTTCTGACTCACCAAAGTCTACCAGCACCACAGCCTCTGCAGATGAGTCTTTTGCATAGACAGTCATTTTCATATCTTCTAGGGCAATATCTCCAAATTTGACAGGAGATTTTTGGGCAGAACAAAGAATCGGCAATAAAAGAACAAGGCTTGCGAAAAGTGATTTCATACTGTAGAGTTAAGGCATTCAAAACTCTATCAATTATTTCGATTAAGCAACGTGGTATTCCACGTATTTTTAATTAACAAAACAATATATATTTAGAAAAAAAGATAAAATATGAGCAATAGTTTTCTTTTTTTTGAGTAAAATACTTAACTCTTGATCTCTCCAACATGAGCTCTATATTGAAACTCTTTTTTTTAATTTGTTGTGTTCTTTTTAGAATCGACTCATTAGCGCAGATCAAGGGATTCCCCTATGGAATGGTAAGTCGTCAAGAGCTCAGCATGAAATCTTACGCATTTGACTCAACCGCATCGGCACTTGTGTTGAATGAATTTGGCGATGCGTTCTTTGAAGACGGTAAAATCATATTTAACTACCATGTAAAAGTCAAGATTTTGAAAAGTGAACGCACGCGCCAAGCCAACTTTAGGATTGTCCTAAGGAAAAACGAATCCAATCAAGACGAGCTAGTCGACCTTCAGGGGATGACTCATTTTATGGACGGCTCTCAATTAAAAAGCAGGTCATTGGAGAAGCATCTAATTTTTAGAGAAGTAAATCCTACATACGAGCTTGTTAAATTTGCCCTTCCCAATGCGCAGGTTGGAAGTGTATTAGAGGTTTCGTACCAAATAAAAACTCCATTTATCTTGGTTTTCTGGCCATGGGAGTTCCAGTCCGAGATACCCAAAATATACTCGGAATACCATGCAAAAATACCCGCTAATTATACTTATAATATCTCATTAAGAGGATACCTTAAACTTACCAAGAACGAAACGGGCCTCGAACGAGATTGCTTTTCTTTTGGTTCCGCTAAAGCAGACTGCTCAACTCTTATTTTTGGAATGAAAGATGTTCCGGCATTTAGAGAGGAAGAGTTCATGACCGCCAGCAGCAATTTTATATCTGCCATTAATTTTGAACTGTCGGAGATAAAATACTTTGATGGCCGAATCGATAAAGTCACGAAGGAGTGGAAGGACGTAGAGCAAGAGTTGGTTGACCACAATGACTTTGGAGGTCAAATCAAAAAAGCGCGGAAGGTGTTAGAGGACAAAGTAAAGGAGATCACCGCTGGAGTAAGTGATCCTTTGGTGCGAGCAAAGAAAATTTATGCTTGGATCAAGGCAAACTATAACTGGAATGAGCGCTTTGGAAAGTATGCAGATAAGGGAATAAAATATGCATTCGAAAATAAAAAGGGCAATGTTGGAGATATCAATTTGTCTTTACTTGGCGCACTACAATCAGACGATTTAAATGCTAACCCAGTGCTGCTGTCAACGCGCGATAACGGATTGCCTAACAGTTTGTATCCTGTTTTAAGTGATTTCAATTATGTGGTTGTACAATTAGTCATTGACACGAATACCTATTTATTGGATGCTACCGATCATTATTTACCATTCGGGCTACTGCCAGAGCGATGTTTGAATGGAAAGGGAAGGCTACTTGCCAAGAAGAACTCAGTTGAGATTGATCTGACACCCAAGTCAAAAGGAAGAATAGTAAATACTTTAAACATAAAGTTGGGTAACGATGGAGAACTGAAAGGAGCGTTTCAAGTCAGTTCGTTTGATTACAAAGCGCTCGAGAAAAGAAAAAGCATTAAGTCATTTTCAAATTTGGAAAGTTATAGAAAGGAGTTAATTGAAAGATGGTCACTAAAGGATGTGAAAAATCTGACGATCGAAAATTTGGATGATCATGAAAAGCCGCTCTTAGAAAAAATGGAAATAGAATTCAACCCACACGATGCTTCCAGTGTTGCACAGATATACTTTAACCCGTTCATGGTAGGGCAGTGGAACGCGAACCCTTTTAAATCTACCCAAAGAAATTTTCCAATTGACTTTGGGGTTTCACAAGAGGAGATTACTTTATTGTCTGTGGAGTTTCCGGCATCGTTTAAAATAGACGAAAAGCCTCCAAACGTAGCGTTAGCCCTACCGAACAAAGGCGGTACGTTTAAATTTAGCTATACTGAGCTCAATGACAAGTTAAATATTTATTACAGTCTTAATCTAACAAAACCTATCTATGATGCGGCTGAATATTTTTCGTTGAAAGATTTATTTGAAAGAATGATTCAGATCAAACAGACCGATCTTGTTTTCGTGAAAAAGTAGTTAATATTGATTTTTTTTAAAAATCAATCTTTTGTCAAAATCCAAAACCTCCTTCTTCTGCCAAAGCTGCGGCTACGAATCTGCCAAGTGGCTCGGCAAGTGCCCATCGTGTAATACGTGGAACTCTTTTGTGGAGGAAATCGTGAGCAAAGAAGAAACCAACAAAAATGATTGGAAGACAGAGTCAGGTAAAACGCGACAAGAAAAGGCGAAGACATTAAATGAAATCCAGTCTACCAAAGAAATAAGGATCGATGCGGTTGACAAAGAACTAAACCGGGTGCTGGGAGGAGGAATCGTGTTTGGATCTCTGGTATTAATTGGTGGGGAGCCGGGCATTGGCAAGTCTACTTTGATGCTGCAAGTGGGGCTCGCACTAAAAAAACTTAGAGTTCTTTACGTCTCTGGCGAAGAGAGCGATCAGCAAATAAAAATGCGGGCCGAACGGTTGAGCGATCCGTCCAAAACATTGAATGAAAACTTTTTTGTTTTAACCGAAACTAACACAAGAAACATTTTTCAGGCAGTAGAGTCCATTCAGCCACAGCTTTTGATTATTGATTCCATTCAAACTCTTCACTCGCATCAATTAGATTCTGTGGCGGGAAGTGTGGGGCAGGTGCGTCAATGTGCTGCCGAGCTGATGAGGTTTGCAAAGGAAACTAATACCCCTGTTTTTTTGGTTGGGCATATTACCAAAGACGGCATGCTGGCGGGGCCAAAAGTTTTGGAGCACATGGTCGATACTGTTCTTCAATTTGAGGGAGATCGTCATCTGGCCTATCGCATTTTGCGCACCACCAAAAACCGGTTTGGGTCAACTTCTGAGATTGGCATTTATGAAATGCTTGGTACCGGCTTACGCGAAGTTTCAAATCCATCCGAGATATTGATTTCTCAAAAAGACGGAAACCTGAGTGGCGCCACCATTGGTGCCACTATTGAAGGGAATCGTCCATTATTAATTGAGATTCAATCGTTGGTAAGTCCGGCATCGTACGGTACGCCTCAGCGCACGCCCACAGGCTTCGATCAAAAAAGATTGAATATGCTGCTGGCGGTCTTAGAAAAACGTTGTGGTTTTCGCATGGGCACGCAAGATGTTTTCCTCAATATGGCGGGCGGCATAAGTGTAGAAGATCCCGCTATCGACTTAGCAATTTGTATTTCTATCATTTCTTCGATGGAAGAAATCGCGGTGTCAGATAAGATTTGTTTTGCTGCTGAGGTAGGCTTGGGCGGAGAGTTGCGGGCGGTGAATCGGATCGATCAACGCATATCGGAAGCCGAGAAACTTGGATTTAAAGAAATCTATATTTCGAAATACAGCCAAAAATCGCTAGACACGCAGAAGACCAAAATTCAAGTCAAGTCTTTTGGTAAACTCACAGAAGTGTTTCAGGACCTGTTCGCAAAATAAGCTTCTCTCTGATTTTAGAATGGTCGCAAAAAATCAAAAATTAATTTCTAAAGAGATTCAAGGGTATATTTTCGAGAATGAAAATATAGATGAAAAGAAACTGCTCTTGTCTAAGCACGAAATTTTGGGCACACTCGCACCGTTGGTTGCCATTCAAATTATTGGTAGAAGAAAAGCTAAACGCAAATTGCCATCGTGGTATGAAACGACTGGAATTTTGTATCCACCGTCTTTGAATTTGGAGCAGAGTTCTTCTGAAGCAACCGGAAAATTTAAGATAGGGATCATTCAAAGAAAGCTCAGCACATTTGAAAAAGCCGTTGACTTAACCGGTGGATTTGGTGTGGATACTTTTTGTTTCGACAAGGTATTTGATCAAGTAGTGCATGTGGAGCCAGATGCTGAGCTTCAACAAATCGCAAAACACAATCACCAGCTTCTGGGAGCAATCAAGGTTCAATACAAGCATCAACCAGCAGCAGAGTTCTTGCAACAGAATGCGGATAGCGTTGATTTGTTTTATATCGATCCCTCGCGAAGAAATAAGGCTGCAAAAGTTTTCAAATTGGCTGATTGTATTCCGGATGTGACAGAGCTATTGGTAGACCTTTTTAAACAGTCAGAATATGTTTTGCTAAAAGCTTCTCCGATGTTGGATGTGCAACAAGGGCTGCGCGAGTTAAAGAATGTAAAGCAAGTTTGGGTGGTGTCTGTTGACAATGAATGCAAAGAATTATTATTTTTAGTAGAAAAGGATTTTGCAGGCGAAGCGTTGATTGAAGCGGTAAACCTCAATGCGAACGGTGAACCCTTTCAATCTTTTGACTTCAGGTTTTCGGAAGAGAGGCAGTTAAAAGTCAACGTAGGTACTTTATGCCAGTATTTGTATGAACCAAATGCTTCTATATTAAAGGCGGGAGCTTTTCAACTTATTGCAAATCGATATGGAGTTTATAAAATAGGTGTTAACACACATCTTTACTCTTCAGATTTGCGTGTCACTGATTTCCCGGGTAGGATTTTCAGGGTGGTAGGTATTAACCCAAACTCAAAGCAACTGCATCAGTTGCTTCCTGACGGAAAAGCAAATGTAGTCACCCGCAATTACCCGTTGTCCCCAGACGAGCTCAAAAAGAAATTAAAGTTGAAAGATGGAGGGGAAAAATATGTGATTGGGTTTTCAGAAAAAAAAAGAAAGTCGATAGTGGTTGCGGAACGAATCAAATGAACTCTAACACTACATAGACCGCATAGGCCGTTGCGGAAATCGCGCCATAAAGCTTAATCACTTTCATTCGATTTTGCCTATCCTCCCACCACAGCATGATCCACGGCTTGATCAGGCCCGCGATCAGTCCCAACAGGGCGCTGATGGAGATTAGCAAAAATAGATTTCGGATATAAAACATAGGCTAAGGTCAGTTTTATTTAGGCGAAGCTTTATCCTCTAAAGTTGTTGATTTCATCCTAGCGGTTTTCATATCTAAATTTTTCCATATAAAATTTATAGTTTTTTTCTCTCTCCTGATAAGGCGCCAACGAAAAGCAAAAGAAGTACTATTACTGTTTTCAAAAACGAAGATTAGTCTTTTGTTTCTTAGTTTTTTAAGCTCCTAATACAATCTTCTTGCGCGACAACTCGGTTGATAGACCGAGTCACCAACCAAGAATAATCAATAAGTCGAAATATGTATCACCTGCTGCCCCTTACGAAAAGCCTGGCCCCGCTGCTCAATAAAATCGCCTTGACGAGATACGTCAAGTAGGTTATTAATGTACTCTTCGAGTAGGGGCTGTTGCGCAGTGATTGGCGCACCGTATGTAATAGCTTCATCGATGCATGCATACAATAGTTTTTGGAACTCCTGCAAAAATAAGCCGTTGTTGATAAAAAGATCGACTCCCTCTACCCGATTTCCGGTTACCGACATAAACCCGATAACGGTTGGGTCGTTCTCAAAAATCCGTTGAAAGTAATCAACATATTCTTGTTCGGCTCTGCGAAATTGTCGGTTGTTGGCATGGTCAGTGTAAGCATCGGTTTTGCTACTTACGCCATCGCGTTTGTTGCTTTTAGAAACTTCATCCCACACATCTTGTTGACCTTTTTTGTGGTCAATAATATCGCGTAGATGTTCGTTGGCCATTCCATAATACTCAGAAAATTTCTGATCGTTATTTTCGCCTTTGTATTTCCATCTACCCTTCTCCACACAAAACACAGGAATTTTTACGCGTCCCTCTCCGGGTGGAATCAACATATCCCTTGCCACTACCCGGTCTTGTTTACCGCCTTGTAAAATCTCGCCTGACATGATAAAGAGTGTGTCGCTGGACAGGTTTCTGCCGATCAATGTATTTACCGATCCGCCTGTACTTGATTCACTAATAACAATCTTATCGTTTACCATTGCTTGGTGTAGCGAGAGATAATGGCCCATGTTGCCAACTGCATCGTTAAAATTATTTTTCGCGCGGAGGGGAACCAGTCTAAGATTTTTAAACGTATATTTTTCGGTTGCAGAAAAGTCCGCCATTACCAGATTTGAATAAAAAGGAAAGTAATCTCCGGTTGGCTGAATGCGCGTGCTGGCAATTACTTCAATGCCTATTTTGACTGACGGTACTCTCAAACTTCGAATGAGGTAGTCGTAAAATCGATCTTCTGAGCTCGCCTTTGAAAAACTCTTTAGATCCAAGAGTACCTCCGCCTCGCGCATGGTGTTATTCCAAATACTTGGGGAGAATAGAGCTGTCACTTCGCCCTTCTCATCGCTGATGTAGGTGCTCGGTGCTGTGCGGGTGGGAGAAGACAAAACCACAACAGGAATTTTACCCAACGCTTGAGTGCGATTGGCAATAGAAAAAACCATGCGGGCATTACTATTTCCCGTCAACCGAATCAAATTGGCAGAAGGACGGATATTAATCTGATCCAACAGTTGTTGCAGTTGCGCATAACTTTCAATCGCTAGAAAAAAGGGCTTGCCTTGGTAAGTTACTTCTATGATGTCGCCCCAGTAATCCTTTAAGGTCAGAAGCGCGCGAAAGTAAAAGTCGATGGCGGTAGCCATGGCGTTATCTTTTTCAGATTGTAACGCTTTTTCAAAAAACCGCATCGCCATCGTCTTGACATCCGTGAGAGTCTTTTGCTTTTGTGCAGAGTAAACTGCTTTTGAAAGACGATAATAGCACCAATAAGTTTGATCATCTTCATAGGTAGCAACGCGCTCGAAATCCTGAATTTCAGCCGCAGCCATCGTCTTCACGTTCGATTCATACTCTTCTTTAAATTGATAGTTCTTGTCTATCTGGCTTAAGATAGAAGTGCTGCTAATGGTAATTTTTATTTCGCTGACCAAGTCTTGCAAAGCATTCTTTTTGGCAATCCCGCTGTAATCCGCCAAGCGTTTGCTGGCATTGCCAACACCAACGTAATAGCCCTCTTCGTTGGGCTTGCTGCTTACCCAAAGAGGGCGCACATTTTGACCTACTAGTGATTCACAGATTAACAGAAAAAAGAAAAAAGGAGCTGCTTTCATAGACATAGATTTTCTTATTCGATTAAACGGGAAAGATCAATTGAAGTACAGAAAACTAATGAATTTTTAGTTGAATTATAGTCACCAAAAAGAAAACATTAATAGGCATATCCTGTCAACTACAAAAGAAGCCCAGAATTTCTTCTGGGCTTCTTTGGACTCAATTAATATAGTACATCTTGTGTCTTTTTTCTGACATTCTAAAAAGGATATTCTCCTTTGCCGATCGCGTGGTTAGCTACTTTGCGTCTGGCTTCTTTCAAGTTGAACGGATCAATTTTAGTAAAACGCTTCAAGCCTAACAACATCAACCGCTGCTCATCACCTTCTGCGAAAGCGAAGATGGCTTGCTTTCCTGCACCGGCTGCTTTTTCAATGGCGTAGTGTAAATAAATCATTGCCATGGCGATTTCCATCTCGCACGCTTTTTCCCCCCGCACACCAATCAATTTTTCTACGCGCAACAGTACCGACTCGGCCACGTATCCTTCAATGAGCATATCGGCTAAGTTCATGAGTATCTCTTGCTCTTCAGAGAGTTTCATCATGAACTTTTGTACGGCTGCCCCCGAAACCATCAGTCCGGCTTTTTTCAAATTGGCTAAGGCTTTTTTCTCTTTTGCGAAAATGGCGGTATCGTCACCTGATCCAAAATCAGGAATCGAAGTGAGCTCCTTTAACACCGCCATGGTAGGATTCATCAAATCCAACGTGCCTTTCATCGCACGCTTCATTAGCATATCGATGGTAAGCAGGCGGTTGATTTCATTTGTCCCCTCAAAAATTCTGTTGATACGTGCATCTCGATAAGCCCGATCCATTGGACCTTCTGCCGAGAAACCCATGCCTCCATAAATCTGCACGCCCTCGTCTACTGAAAAATCCAATACTTCGCTACCATGGACTTTCAGAATTGCGCACTCAATAGCAAATTCTTCTAATGCTTTTAAGCGGGCTTGTCCTTTTTCCATGCCTCCTGATACGAATGCCTCGTAAGCATCATCAATGTTTTGAGAGGCTCTGTAGTGAGCGGACTCAGACGCGAAAATCTTGGTAACAACTTCTGCTATCTTGTGCTTGATTGCGCCAAAATTGGAGATAGAAGTTCCGAATTGCTTGCGTTCATTTGAATATTTGATTGCTTGACTGATAGTTGCCTTTGATCCACCCAATGCACCTACTCCCAGTTTAATTCGCCCGATGTTCAAAATATTTACTGCGATCTTAAAGCCATTTTCGCGCTCACTCAATAAATTTTCAACCGGCACTTTACAATCAGTGAAGAAAACCTGACGGGTAGAAGAACCCTTAATACCCATCTTCTTCTCTTCTTCATTCATGGTAATACCACCAAATGTTTTTTCAATAATAAATGCGGTCAGGTTTTTATCGTTATCGATTTTGGCAAACACGATAAAAATATCTGCAAAGCCTCCGTTGGTGATCCACATCTTTTGACCGGTGATCAAGTAATGTTTTCCATCTGCAGAAAGTTTTGCTTTTGTCTTTCCACTGTTTGCGTCCGAACCAGAATCAGGTTCTGTTAAACAGTAACTTGCTTTCCACTCACCAGAAGCAAGTTTGGGAATATATTTCTGCTTTTGTTGCTCATTACCATAGTACAAAATTGGAAGTGTACCAATACCTGTGTGAGCAGAAATAGCGACAGCGAAAGAATACCCCGCTCCAACCGCTTCTGCAACTAGCATAGTTGTGTTAAAGTCCATTCCAAATCCACCTAACTCTTGTGGAACAGAAGTGCCTAACAAACCAAGCGCGCCAGCTTTGTCTAAAAGCGCGGGCATCAATTTTGGGTCTTTTTGCGAGTCGATTAAATCTAAATGAGGATAGACCTCTTGCTTCAAAAAATCTTTGCACGTTTGTGCAATCATTTTTTGCTCTTCGCTGAACTCTTCGGGTATGAAGATTTCGTGTGCTTGTGTTTCGCGGATAAGGAACTCTCCGCCTTTGATTGCTCCTTTAGTTTGTGTTGCTGTTTCCATATTCTTCAAGTTGTTCGTTAATAGTTGTTAGTTGTTGGTCGCCCTTATTTTGAAAATAGTTTATGAAGCCGTTTAATAGACGCTTACACGATTTGATATTATCAAGGATTGAGTTTTGCTCTTCGATTGTTATGTAGCCGAGATCAAAAGAAACGATTATTTGAGTCTCTACTTCGTACAAACTGCCTCTTGAAATGAAGAAGAATTGTATTGAGTCTTTAGAATGATTTCTGCCACAACCTTCTGCAATATTAGAAGGAATTGAAACGGAAGCTCTTCTTAATTGATTAGTTAGTCCAAATTGCTCTTCTTTTGGAAAAGCCTTCGTTACTTCATAAATGAGACGAACCAAATCTTTGGTCTGTTTCCAAACTTCTAAATCTCGATATGATTCAAGCTTACCCATTTTTCTAATAACCAACAACCATCAACTAATTCAACAACTCATAAATCCCCGCCACCCCTTGTCCTCCTCCTACACAAGCAGTCACCATACCATATTTCTTCTTTTGCCTGCGGAGTTCGTTGAAGAGTTGCACCGACAAACGCGCGCCTGACGAACCAAGCGGATGGCCAACGGCAATCGCTCCTCCGTTAACATTTAGCTTTGAGCGATCTATCCCCAACTCTTTCACCACAGCAAGTGATTGTGCAGCAAAGGCTTCATTCAATTCTATTAAATCAATGTCTTGCAATTTCAATCCGGCAATTTTTAGTGCTTTAGGGATTGCTGCTACTGGCCCAATGCCCATGATGCGCGGATCAACTCCGGCAGTAGCGTAACTCACCATGCGGGCAATGGGTTTTAAATTTAGCTGCTTCACCATGTGCCCACTCATCACCATCACAAACGCAGCACCGTCTGATGTTTGGGAAGAGTTTCCGGCAGTCACCGATCCGCCCACTGCAAATACTGGTTTTAGTTTTGCTAACCCTTCCACTGTGGTATCTGCGCGAATCCCTTCATCTGTCTGCACGATAAACTCGCGGGTTTTCTTTTTCATATTTTCATCCACGTACGTTTCCTTTACGGTGATGGGCACTACCTCGTCTTTGAATTTTCCTTCCTTCCAAGCGGCACCTGCTTTCATGTGCGACTCATACGCAAACTGATCTTGCTCTGCGCGTGTAATCTTAAACTGTTTAGAGACCTCTTCGGCCGTCAACCCCATGCTGGTGTAGTAAGTTGGGTTATCTTTTGCGATGGCGTAGTTTAAGGCCGTCTTAAAACCCATCACAGGAACCAGAGACATTGATTCGGTACCTCCCGCAATAATAATATCAGCCTGGCCTGCTTGGATGCGATGACTTGCGATGGCAATCGTTTCCACGCCCGATCCACAATAGCGGTTGACAACCATACCCGGAACATCAAGACCTAATGAAAGCAATGCGATAATGCGTCCCATCTGCATACCTTGATCTGCTTCCGGCACTGCATTGCCCACAATCAGATCGTCAATCATTTTATTCTCCACACCCGGCACGGACTTCACCAAATGTTTAATGACATCTGCGGCCAAATCATCTGGTCGGGTAAATCTGAATCCGCCCTTCTTAGCTTTTCCAACACCTGTTCTAAAACCTGCTACAATGTATGCGTCCATGTTATTTAGTTTTTAGTTCTTCGTTGATGATTGTTAGGTTGGTTGTAGCCTATAACTTCCAACCAACAACTTCCAACCTTTAATTTCTCAAAGGTTTTCCCCCCGTCAATATTGCCTGAATTCTTTCTAACGTTTTCTTTTCTCCTGTTAAAGAAAGGAATGCTTCACGCTCCAAATCGAGTAAATACTGCTCGCTCACTTCTTGTGGGGATGTCAAATCTCCTCCGCACATGATGTTGGCGATCCACTTTGCAACTTTAGCATCGTGGTCAGAAATATAATTTCCCATCCGCATACCTTGCAAACCCGCAAGGAATAATGCCTGACCCGTTCTTCCTTGGACTTTTATGTTTCGGGCCTGTGGTTGCATGGTATAACCCGCCTCTGCTAAATCTAACACCGCTTGTTTTGCGTCTGCGATCTGGCGGTCTTTGTTCATCGATACGCGATCCAACTTTTTCAGGATGCCATATTCACGTGCTTCCTCAGCAGAAGTGGCCACCTTTGCCGTTGCGATGGTCATGAATGCATTTTGCAGTGCATTCAATTCTACATCTCCGTCCTGTATTGAATCGCTAACGCGCTTGGTAAATTCTTTGGTACCCCCTCCTCCTGGGATTAGGCCAACGCCTACTTCCACTAGTCCAATATAGGTTTCAGCAGCAGCTTGGGCAATATCAGCGTGCATCGTCATCTCACAACCACCG
>JBBSCN010000054.1:0-17248 GCA_038250265.1 Cytophagales bacterium
GAAAACACAAATTGTTTTAGGTGCAGAAGAGACTGGGATAACTCCACCAACGAAGATGAGCAAATCGCCACCAAAAAAAAAGGCTCCACCAAATTGGCGAAGCCTTTTGCCATCAAACAGCTAAGTTTATCTTACGGACAAATCAAAAGTAAGATCTAAATCACTCTCTCCATCCGTTGATTTGGAGGTAGCCGATTTCAAATCTGGTTGGTGTTTTAATACGATATTGAATGTGCCTGCGATTATATCAGAGGCTACATTGGCGGTCGTCCAGGCAGTACTTAAGCCTAGCGGCAAATTTTTAGCGTCCTTGTCATTATAGTTAACAGCGTCTGCTCTGTTGTCTATGTTTCCATTGCCGGTGGGATTAGAGAACGTATTATTTGTCCAAGCAAAAAAGAAGAGGTGCTCATCTGCCTCTTCTTCTACTTCGTCTGTCACGTTATATTCAGGATCTGTGGGCTTAGCCAGTTCATTGATTAACGTGACCGTTAGTGTATAGGAAGTGTTTTTGACGAGTGCGATCGGTCCGCTTAGTACCCTTGGCTTAGGCCCATCTCCGTCAGGGTCGGTGGCCGTAACAATCACTGGAGCACTGCCATCAGAAGTAAACGTTAGCGTGGCTTTGGTAATGGCCTCAGGGATGTTTTCGGGCTTCGGATCATCCTTGCCACATCCAGTGAATAATAAAACACTACCAACAATGAGTAGCGAAAAGACAAATTTTAGATTTTTCATAATGATTTTTAGTTATTGCAACGATGTTGCAATATTAAAAGGATTATTTGAATAAACCAACCTAAAAACTGTAATGAATGCCGAGGGTAAGATTCCTGCCCACATCATTGGCGAAATAGCGAAGGCGGTTAGTATATTCTCGATAAGTGGAATTGGTCAGATTATCGCAAGAAAGGCGCAAGTCGAGCTTCGATTTTTTGAATTTCCAATTAGTGCCCGCACTTATAGAAAGCAGCATGTAGGCATCCGGTGCGTTGGCAAAGTCAAAGTTATCCGGGTTTTGTCCGATTAGATCAATGCCTTGCTCTTGGGCGGTAATGATTTCTCTTGGCGTAATTACTTTAGGTGCGCGTGTTTGCATACCAACCCATCTCAGTTTTGTCTCTATGTTCCAATTCATCTTGTTCGCATTTTTTGATTGATATCGGATTCCAACATCTGCCCGGTTTGATGGAATAAAAACCAAGAAATCATTTTGCCTTTCGTCCGTTGCGCGCAAGAGCGATGCTTTTCCCGTAAGGGTAATAAATGAATTGATGGGATAGGCGGTAAAAATATCTACACCTAAAAAGGAGGCGTCCGTTTGCGTATAGCGGAAGTAGGGAAATATGCCGCGCAAACTTTGTGTGATTCCCCGCGGGCGAAGATAGATGTAGTCGAAAATGTAATTGACATAGCCTGTGACTTCAAAAGAGATTTTTTGGTTTTCTACTTTGTAGCCCGCTACCCACTTCACAGCCTTTTCTACTTGGGCCGTTTTTGCAAATTCTTTTACTTCAGAAGTTTTTTCATCTAAGAGTAGTCCATATTCAATGGCTGCCGCACTTTGATGGGTACCCAAACTATAAAGCTCGGCTACATTGGGCGGACGCCACGCGCTGCTCAATGAACTGGTAAGCCATCCATAGTCACCCATTTTTCGTTTGCCAGATAGTGTTCCACTAAAGTTGGCAAAACCAAGCGATGTGCGATAGATGCGGTTTTGAAAATTAAAACCTACTACCTCATAACTGCGTACATCGTACCGCAATCCGGCTTCAATCACCCACTTATCGAGCGTCCATTTTTCTACCGCAAACAACCCTGCCGAGTAATGATCAAAATTGGGGATGAATGGAATGGTTTGTGTGCCGTCAATCTTACTGTTGGTTTGATACAAAACGTTTATTCCCCAACAGCTCTGAAAGCGATCGGAGTGACTGCGTTCCCAATCGGCATCAAGTGTATGTGTTTGCAATTGAAATCCCAGCGCAGGTATTTCAGTCAATGCACCCAACCGAAAATCAAACTCTCTGCGGCTGTTGTTTTGAAAACCATATTGCAGGCGGAATTCATTTTTACCCACGTTGGTGTGCGCGTTTACTTTTAACAGTGTGTGTTGTACCGATTGCCGGGGAGGTTTAATGTCATAGGTAAAGGCAGTTGTATATTGAGGGGGTTCGCGCTCCAAGGCATTGGCCAAATCCGCAGCGGAGCCAACCGCTGTGCCGCGCAATATTCCAATAGAAGTATTGAAGTGACTAAAGAAAACATCAATGCCTTTGCGTTCTTTGTGATAGCCCGTTGAAAGAGAAAAATTTTGTTCTTCAAAACCGGTATTGGAAAGTACATAATCGGCCGCCCGCGAGTCACCCGCTTTTTTAATTGTTCCCTGCGTGCGCCACCCAAACCCAGGAACCTTTTTGCTGCCGCCTTCTAAAAAACCAGACACCACACCCGAGCTATTGTTAGTTGCACCGATCAAATGAAATTGACCTCCAACGCCAGCCTCTGTTGGCAGCTTGGCCGGATTGACCAGCACCACTCCTCCTAAAGCATCGGCACCATATTTAACTGCGGCAGCATCTTTTACCACCACAATATCCGAGGCAATAAACTGATCTACCTCCGGTGCATGTTCTGCTCCCCAGTTTTGACCTTCTTGTCGGATGCCATTGTTTAAGATTAGCACCCGTTGGCTATGCACTCCGTGAATCACAGGTTTAAAAATAGCGGGGCCTGTTTGAATCGTATTTACCCCAGGCAGTTCGCGCAGTGATTCGCCCAATGATTTTCCCATCGTCTCTTGCAGTGCTTTTCCAGAAAGCGAACTGTAGGTTGAGGTAGCACCTAAGCTGAAATGTTTTTCTACAACTACCACTTCGCTCAATGAAGTGCTATCACTTTCCAATTGCACGTTCCAAATTTTATTGGAGTTGATGCGTATAGAGGACGATTTCGTTTTATATCCTAGGAAGCGCACTTCCAGTTGATACTTGCCTTCGCACAGCTTAGTAAATTCAAATGATCCGTTCTCGTCTGTGACAGATCCCGTTGTTTTTATTGTGACGGTAGCCCCCAACATAGGCCGGCCATTTTCATCCATTACCTTACCGGAAATTTTAAGTGCGCAGGGTGATTGAGCCCACCCGACATTGATACACAAAGTAAAAACGAGAAAGGCAAGAAGTTTCATTTTTTGCAACTGGGTTGCAAATTTAAAGAGATTAAAAGGATTTGAGTGCATTTTTCTATTGGGTGGGCTCTGTTATCCGTCTTTGGAATTGCTTCATCAACGTAATCTTAAAAATTCCACTTTGATTTTGAATGCGATCGGTGAATAGTGTGGTAGACCCCTCACGAATTGACTGGGCAGGTTCAATTGTTGGAAAAATAGCGACTTTTCTGTGCGACTGGAAATAGCCTATGCAAAGAGTAATCAATATTAAAAGAGTAGTGGGTAAAAGTTTTTTCATTGAGAGTCAATTCTTAAAATCAATCGTTTCTCGTTTTTTTGTTCGATGGGTGGCGAGCGGTGCACAATACCGTTTCCGTTTCGTTGTGTTGGCCGTTCTCCTTTTAAAATGGCCACATCAAATGTATCGAGCCGTTCAATACGTTTCCAATTTTTGACGATTTGTTCATTCTCGCCCAAGCCTAGATATTTTCTGTTCACGTTATCATTGTACATCCACTCGGTGCCCGAACCGAAGTAACTGCAAAACAATCGGTAGGCATAGCCATCAATATGAAATTTGCGGCAGGAGTCGTCTGTTACTGTTTTCAAATAAAGTTTTAGCGAATTCGATTCGCAAACTTGCGAGAAGAGCAAAGTAAATGTGTTGATGTCGCTGGCAAGGCTTTCAATCTGTTGATGGGGAAGTGAAGTTCGCAAGGCAAGTTGCTGACGAATTTGCAAGGGAAAGTCTGTAGCGGTGTCCACCAACAGTTCCATTTTAGTAAACGAACTGGCTAACAGTGCGCGCACCGCAGTTTGCAACTGAATATCTGGGGTACGCTGATAGATGGCTAAATTTAATTCGGGCAAACGAATCTTTTGCAGATCATTGGGCGATGAGGCAAAATGCACGTGATCTTTTTGTATCCACGGCCAGAATAATCGTTTCAGTGTAAGCATGTTTTCAACGCGTGTATTAACCATCTTATCGGTCAATTAACCGAGTACAGATTTGTATGAGTAAAAATCTATCCATTTTAATTTAAAAGTGCCGATGCCGTCAAAACTGTTTTAAGTAGGTAAGCTTAAAAATACCTTGTTGACTATTCATTCTGCTCTGAACTTGTGTATCGGTATTGGTAAAATCTTGACGGTTGTCATTGAGCACAAGAAAAATAAATGACAAAGGCCTGTATTCCCATTGCAGGCGCGAGTTGAGGGTAGATCGATTAATAGCGGAGTTGTACTGGTAGAAACTAATCCATTGCACACGTGGGTTTAAGGCCAACCTGATTTCAGCGGTGGCTAAGTCAGTATTCACCGATGCTGAACTAATTCCTAGATTTCTTATTTCATTGTGCCTATAACTGAGCGTAAGGGATACGTGCGGATCGGGAGCTATGCGTGCGCTTAGTGCGGCCGATTGAATTTTCCCATTAAAATAGTCACCTCTGTTATACTCAGCAGAAAAAAATAGTTTCCTAGAGTTATCACTTTGCACTGAGAGCGAATGATTGTTGTACGCATATCTTCCAGCTGCAATTTCGATACCTAATGGTGAAAATGGTTCTATTAGATTTTGCCAATTAGTGACGAAACTATAAGAAAGCCTTCCACCATTTTGAAAGTTTAACTGCAAAGGTCGGTAGGAAACAAATCCTTCCCGAAAAGAAAGATCGTTGTAATAATTATAAAGGTAAACCGTAATGCCGGGCGATACCTGCCGCAACCACTTACTGGGCAACCACGCTGGTCGCAGCTTCCACGAAATGGAGGGACTCGTCAATACATAGTTGGTAGCATCAACAAACCCTGATCGCGGATCGTACTTCTCTGACACTACGGCTTGCACATGGCCTGCGTAAATATCATTTGTATCATAGTATGCCCACATGGATGCAGCCCACCCACGGTCGTTCACGAGCCCAGAATTGTTTGACCCTGATAGCATCCAAAAAATAGACAGCTTTTGATTCGGGCGATACAACCCGTCCACGGTACCTGTTGTGTTAGCATTGGTAAGACCCGATGTATCGGCCTCGTCAAATCGGAAGGTTCCCAGCGCGCCTATACGTGTGCCTTGCTCTGACAGGTTGCGCGAGAAGCGGGCCACCGCAAAATTTGCAGCGGGTGTCAGTCCTTGTGATTGCTGCCGTATAGCAAGTGCGCCAATGTTTTGCTTTGGTGTTCGATTCGTAAAACGAATACCAGCTTCAATAGGGATCGGATTTCCTGCATTATCTAATCCTATTCTTCTGCTAAAAAAAGGTTGAAGTGCATCCAATGCCTGCATGGTGTAAATTTCATTACCCTCCAGAAAAAATTGTCTGCGCTCTGGAAACAAAACCGAGAAGCGCGCGAGATTCACCACTTGCCGATCAACATCTACTTGCGCAAAATCGGTATTGTAGGTAAGGTCTAAAACGGAGTTGGTGTTGATGGCATATTTTATTTCTCCACCAGCTTTTATCTGATTATTAGAAGCCGTGTTTCCTTCTTTTTCTTCGCGGTCTGCGCTTACTAACAAGTAGGGATTTACCTGAACGTTGAGGCCGTTACTTTCGGGTAGCAAAAGCCCGGTAAGAACTGCTTCGTAGGGCATTTGGTAAGGTGTAAATACGCGTGGGATGGGCGGAAACGTAACGTTCTCATTGAGTCTTCTCAGACAACGCAAAATAATTATCCCAATTCTATCGCTCCCCGCCTTGTAGCGAATTGACTTCCACGGAATGGCGAACTCAGCGGTCCACCCCCACTCATGAATTTTTGTTTTCACATCCCATAGCGAAATCCACTCTCGGTTGAAATTACTCCCATCACTGATCAATAACTCGCGCTGTGCTCCATAAGGATTGGTTTGAAAGGCCATCGCGTTGCGTTTGTCTAGCAGGCCATCAAGGGCAATACCAAATAAATCATTTTCATCAAAGCTAAAGTCGCGTTGCATGTTGGGTACGCGTATGCCCTTGCGTCCGGCACTATCATAGCATACACCACTTATGTACAAATGAGTGGCATCAAATAAAATCCTGACTTCTGTTTTAAAAGAGGCAGCCTCTCCCTGCCTTGGCTCGTACTGAACAAGTTCGGGAATGAGTCGGCTACTTTGCCAAGAGGGTTCATCTAACGTCCCATCGATCGTTATTTTTCCATGCGCCCTTTCAACTCTTATTTCAGGCGAACTTGCTGGTGGATCAAAAGTTTCTTGGCCGTAGGCAACCACGAAAACAAAATGGCTGAGTAAAATACCTCCTGCCCACGGTAGCCTGTTCATAATACGGTCTCTTCTCATTATCTAACTACTCGGCACACTATCAAGGTTTATCGGAAAAGACACACCAACTTTAAATACTCAATATGCCCGCTACAGTATATCTCCTATATATCGTCCAACTTGTGGCCAAAATTGCAAATACAAAAAATATCATCCCGGCTAAGTCAGAGGCGAAATGATTCCTGACATTTTCCGAATTATGTGTATGCTTCGGTATGTCTTTCATCTCTTCGGCCTTCATCAACTCGTTGGCAAACATGCGCGGCTTAAAATATCCCTTCCACACATCCGCAAAAGCGATTACCTGATTTCTAAAATCGGCATAGTGCGTGGTGGAAGTACCCGCTAGGTCATTCAAACTATTTTGTAACAAAATAGCGGGGGACAGAAAGCGAAGGTTATCTACCCATTCTTGTTGTTTGGCTAAAGCTTCATCGTATTTATCAAGAATTGGTTTTACTGAATTGTTGACGAGCTCAGAGGAAGCGAAGTAGCTCAATATCCACGCATACTGGTTTTCTTTTGTTGTATCTTTTGGCGCAAGCTCGGGATGATCGCGGTAATAAGTTTTTAAGATTTGATCGGCATTCTTATCGGCCTCTGCTTTTGCCACGCGGTATTGATGGATCATGTTGATGCGCGAAGGCACAGGATATAATGTGTTGGATAGTTGCGAGATCACCGAAGGAATCAATAACACAAACATTACCCAAACCGATACCAAGGTCACCGCATTGTTGCCCGATGACTTTCCGAAAAGGTTAACCACAAAAGCGACTAAAAACCAAAACAACATGTACGACAGAACCAGCGCAATGAGTTTTGCCACGGCACTAAAATTATCCGCCACGCTGACACCATAAAAAAGAAGGGCAGCCACAATGGAGATCATTACAATGCCTGATAAGATCACATAGCGTAACACCAATTTACTCAACAGCCATTGAAACAGCGATACAGGTTGGGAAAACGTAAGCTTCAACACGCCCGACTCTTTATCTGCCGAAAGAATGTTGTAGCTGAATGCCAGAACCAGCAAGGGCAACAAGTAAATGCAAACAAAGGCCAGGTCAAAACTACCGAACAGAAGTTGAACCGGATTGGATAGCTCCGAAAAGCCAAGTGTGTACGCTTCGCCATAAATTTTTGGCTTGGCATAGTGGGTAAATAAATCACTTTGCCCGGTCGAAACTAACGCCAGCGGCACGGCCTCCATGGACACTACACGGGGTGCATCCCACGCTATATTGGTGAGCGAGCGTGGATCTAACCATGATTCTTTTGGTGGAGATTTTAATTTGCGTGTGACCGAATCGATATCGGCAGTAAATTCTGCATCAAGCTTAGCTACTTTCTCTTGTTCTTTTGTGATCGATACGTTTCGGTCCTCCACTTTCTCGTTCCCATTGCGCACCGCAAAAAGTGTGATACTGAAAAACAGGAGTAGTAAAATCACAATCCATTTTTCGCGCACCAGCGTAATCCATTCGTATTTTATATTGTGGTTCAGCATAGCCTTTTGTTTTAAATCACTTTTATCTTGTTCACTACTGCATAAAGAATCAGAGACGAAGCCAACAGCCAGCCGAGCAGGGTAGTAAGATTACTTCCGTTCAAATTGAGAATGGCAGCATACGTAGGCGGTTCATAGTTAAAATCCTCCACAGCAGTCCAGAGCTTGTCGTTTTCCAAATAATCCCAATCACCGTACTTGGAGTTGTTCATCAGGGCGCCATTCATTTTGCCTACCAATTCAATGCGGTATTTTTCTGCGGCATCGGCAAAGTCCCAATGCGAATAATAATCGGATCGGCTGATGGCCATTGATAAAAACCGGGCCGGCAAAAAAGGTGACAACGCTGCGGTAGCCCGATATACTTTCGATTGATTGACATAGGTATCTTTCAACAATTGATAATGTTTGAAATAGATGTCAGCCGTATGCTTCTCGCCTTCCTGCATCAGGAAGCCGTCCCAGTTAAAGGGCAACTGTTGTATACTGTCCACCCCATATTTTTTTAGCGTCTCCTGTTCTAGTTTTTTAGATTCCTCGTTCCACGGGTTGTGGCCATCCAAGCCTTTCTTTTTATCCTCGGCAATTTGTTGTTCAAACTCCACTTGCGTGGGATAAGGATATAAGCTATCCGCAATAGCAGTAGAAACTTTTGGCATGGCCAGGCATGACACAATCCAAATGCCTAGCAACGTGACAAAGGCGAGATTTGATTTTCTATATAAGGCCGAAACAACCAGCGTGATATTGGTGAACACCGCATAGTAAATGATATACACACCAAAAAGAATGGTGAGCGCACCGAGGCTAAACTGCCCGTAGTTCTTAATGTTGGATAGAAAGATGGCTGCCAGAATATAAATCGGCACCACAATCAATAACACAGGGATAAAAACACCGAGCCATTTCCCTGCCGCTAATTTCCAACTACTAACCCCTTGACTTTTCAACAAGCGAAGCGTATTATTTTCATGCTCGCGCGTAAACGAGTTGAAGCCAATTAAAATAATCAATAGGGGAATAATAAAGATCAACACGAAATCGGGACTAAGATCGCCAAAGCGCGAGAGGGCAGTCTGATCTTGTGCCGCCATGTATTGTGCTTCGTTGCGCTTGTGCGCTTCGAGGTAAATGCTCACGCCCGAAAATTTATCTACGCCATTGTCTAACAATGAAAGCGGATACTTGGGCTTAAACGCGTACGTGCCATAGTGAGCAGCCGAGTGCGGATTTTTCTCGCCTTGGCCCACCCATTCGCTACGGGCATTTTTCTTGGCTTCATTGTGTTGGGCGTTTACAGATTGATAATAACTTTTACTGACAAACAGCGCAGCCACCAGCAAGGCAGCCACCACAAATGCAGTGATCCGAAACCGTCCATCGCGAACGATTTCTTTTAGTTCTTTGAGTGCAATTTTTAGTATCATAATAATTTTATTTTGTCTCTCCTTATCCCGTGGAGAGTGAAGGGCTGACGTTTCAATTCATGTGTTTTAAATATAACTTTTCTAAATCCGTATGGTTGATTTGGTCGGTCGTCATCAACTCTACTAATTTTCCCTCTTTCATAATTCCTATGTGCGTGCCTGTTTCTTTGGCTCGGAAGAGATCGTGTGTGGCCATGAGCGTGGCAACTCCGAAAATTCATTGCTGGCTTTAGGGTCTAGGCCCGATGTAGGTTCATCTAACAAAAGCACTTCTGCTTTTTTTGCGAGTGCGATGGCAATACCCACTTTTTGGCGCATGCCTTTAGAATAAGCACTTACACGTTTTTTATGGGCATCGGTTTGCAAGCCAGCCTCCAATAAAAATCTACTTAACTCTTCTACCGAATATTTTTTGCCGGCCAATCCGCTGAAGTAATCTAGGTTTTCTATCCCGCTTAAATTGGGGTAGAGCATCAGGTTTTCTGGGATGTAAGCGAGCAGCTTCTTCGTTTCGATGCCTTCTTTCGTTACATCTTTTCCACCAATCAGCGCCTGCCCGCTGCTGGGCTCAATAAAATTGAGAAAGAGATTGATAGTGGTGGTTTTGCCCGCACCATTCGCGCCAAGCAGGCAGAAGATATCGCCCTTGTTAACGGTTAGCGTTAAGTCGGCAAGAGCCGCCTGACCGTTGTAGTTTTTTGACAGTTGTTTTGCTTCTAACATAGTAGGGTTTGATTGAGTAGGTAAAATCATGTTTGCAACAATGTTGCAAATTAGGTCAAATCTAATCTATATTTGCAACACAGATGCAAAAAAAACGGTATTTAGTATTATGAAAGGTAGTTTTTTAGATTTTTTTGGCTTTTCAGCTTCCCTGCTTTGCGCCATCCATTGTGCATTGGTTCCGTTAGTGCTAACATTTTCGATGCTAGAGGGGCTTCACTTTTTGGCAAACCCATCAATCGAAAAAACGGTGTTGTGCATCAGCCTATTGATTGCTATGCTTTCACTTTTGCCTACCTATTTTCGACATCATCATAAAACTATTCCAATATTGATTTTTGGTTTTGGGTTACTGCTCATCGCAATAGGCCGGATGGAACTATCCATGTGGATGGAGGTTCTGCTGACATCATCGGGCGCCTGTTGCGTGGCGGTCGCGCACGTAGTGAATTGGAAATTGTATAAAAAGTATCTAGCGACAATCGGTTAAAAAATGAGGTTACTCGCTTTGTGTTTCTTGTTGTTACTGCCATCGTCTGATGGATGGACAGTTTTTGCCAGAGTAAAATTTAAATCAACCTTTTTTAAAGAGATCAACGAGTACTTTCTTGTGCCCACGTTTAGCGCAGAATTAAATACCCTGGTGGGAAAGGATTTCACTTTAAAAGGCCATTATATTCCATTCGACTTGCCGGCCAACACCATTATCTTATCCAAAAATCCCTTTGCATCTTGTTTCTTTTGCGGAGGAGCCGGGCCAGAATCTGTTGCTGAAATTAATTTCAAAAACAAGAGACCAAAACTGAAGGTAGATCAAGTGATCGAAGTGAAAGGTATCCTTCGATTGAACGGCACAGATATCAATCACATGAATTTCATTTTAGATGAAGCTGAGTTATTGATAAAATGAAGCTGATACTATTTTCGTTGATAGCAGGTGGATTGTTGGCCTGTACTAAAAAAAATACAGCCCTTGAAAAAGCCAGCTTTTTACACAATGAAATGTTTTTGATGCTGGAGGAAGTTGAAAAAGAACTGAGTTTGCTTTCTCCAACCAAGCCTCTTCAAGATTCGATGGTACAGATTAAAAAGGAAATTGAAGAATGGAAAGCATCGGTAATAGAAGTGCCCGGCAATACAGAAGTTGATCATGATCACCACGCTCATTCTCACGAGAACCTAAACCTGACAGATGATGAACTCTTGGCTGTTCAGCTAGAACTTAAAAACGAATTAGAAAAAATTAAAAAGAGAATAAAAAAGCTATTGCAACATGAAAAATCCCTTTAAAAGTAAAAAACTGCCCGTTACCGTTCTGAGTGGGTTTTTAGGAGCCGGAAAAACCAGCTTACTCAACCACGTTCTCCACAACCGCGAAGGGCTAAAAGTGGCCGTTATTGTCAATGACATGAGCGAGGTGAACATTGATGCGCAGTTGGTAAAAAATGAAATCAAACTTTCGCGGACAGAAGAAAAACTAGTTGAGATGAGCAACGGCTGCATTTGCTGCACCCTGCGCGAAGACCTGATGCTGGAAGTAGAAAAACTGGCCAAGCAAAAAAAGTTTGATTACTTGCTGATTGAGAGCACCGGTATTTCAGAGCCCATTCCGGTGGCTCAAACATTTTCATTTGCCTCTGGTGATGAGCTGCTTGATCTGACAAAATTCTCTCAATTAGATACCATGGTGACGGTGGTAGATGCTCTTAACTTCTTCCAGGATTTTGGATCGGCCGACCGATTGGTTGACAGAAAACTGACGCAGGGAAAAGAAGATGATCGCACGATCGTAAACTTACTGACCGATCAGGTGGAGTTCGCCAACGTAATTGTGCTGAACAAAACAGACATGCTGGCACCCGATAAGCTGATGCTATTGGAGGGCATTCTCAGAAAGTTAAACCCCGATGCGAAGTTGATTAAAACCAACCATGGTAAAATCGATCCCAAAGAAATTTTAAATACAGGACTATTTGATTTTGATCGAGCGCAGCAATCGGCCGGCTGGCTAAAGGAACTGAACAACGAGCATACGCCCGAAACGGAGGAATACGGTATTAGCTCCTTTGTCTTTCGCGATCGGAGACCGTTTCACCCCAAGCGATTTTGGGATTTTGTACAGCACCAATGGCCACAAAATGTCATTCGCAGTAAGGGAATTTTCTGGCTGGCATCGCGCTCCAGCGAAGCGATTTTGTGGAGCCAAGCCGGAGGCTCGTCTAAAGCCGAAATGTATGGCAAATGGTGGGCGGCCGTGTCGATGGCTCAGCGAGCAGCCAGCTCCGGTTACTTGGATAACCAAGAAGAACTGATGAAAAAATGGGATAAGGAGTTTGGAGATAGGATGAACGAATTAGTGATTATTGGAACAGGACTGGATGAAGCTCAAATCACGGGCGAACTCCAGAAGTGCCTATTAAATCCAGATGAAATGAAAAAATGGAGAGCCAAAGAGAGATTTGAAGATACGTGGCCTCTTTAATCAACAATATCCGAGTATTTGAACTTCTGGATAATGTAGTAGAGGAAATTAAAAGAGAGGGCATCTTCTTGCTTTTCAGCCGTTGCCTTCTCTGATTTTGGCTTAGCCGATTTACTCGGTGAAGCGGATTCCTTATTAATAGGCTGATTGACTAGCCTCTGCTGTTCAGATTCGTAGATCAAAGTTTTGTCGTCATACAAATTAAGCTCCGGATGACTGCTCAGTTCCTTCATCTCTTTTTCCTGCGTCTCATTTTGGATTTCTTCTTGCGCCTGCGCAGAATACACTACCAAACCAACAAAGGCCAACGTCACCACCAAGATATGAGATAATTTATGTTGCATCCAGTCTGAAACTATGTAACGAACCTTATTACTTTAGGTTTTGGATGTGCAACCTATAAATTTTTTTGAATGATTACATGGCGAGACTTCACAAAAATTGACTCTAGGGCCGGAAAAATGGTTAAAGCGGAACTATTTGAGGGTGCAAAAAAGCCTGCATTCAAGCTTTGGGTTGATTTGGGGCCTGGATTGGGCATTAAAAAGTCGAGCGCCCAAATAACTAATTTATACCATCCCGATGAGCTAATTGGAAAACAAGTAGTTTGCGTTGTCAATTTTCGTGCAAAACAGATAGGCACTTTCTTATCCGAGGTGTTGGTCACCGGCTTTCCCCACGAGCACGGGGGTGTGGTGCTTACATCGGTTGACAAAAGTGTGCCAAATGGGGCGAGGCTTTATCAGCTCGTCCATCTTTAGATCATCAAATAGCTAAATTGCCATCATGCTTTTCTCGCAACTAGAAAAAATTTGTAACGGACAAATTCTACAGCTTTCGCTGGATAGAAAGGTAACTTCATTAATTACCGACAGTCGCAAGCCGATTATTTCAGAAGAGTCTCTCTTCTTTGCACTGGCCGGGGCGCGGCACGATGGGCATCAATACATAGCTGAATTGTATGCCACAGGCATTCGCCAGTTTGTCGTTAAAAAAGAGATTGACCTGCACCCTTTTCCACTTGCAAATTTTCTTCAGGTTTTTTCTCCACTAGATGCACTTCAAGTTATGGCCGCCTTTCATCGAAAGGAATTTTCTATTCCTGTAGTTGGCGTTACGGGTAGCAATGGGAAAACGATTATTAAAGAATGGCTTTATCAACTTTTATCCCCTGATAAAAGTGTGGTGAAAAATCCGGGCAGTTACAATTCACAAGTGGGTGTGCCGCTTTCGGTCTGGAGCATTGAGGCACACCATCAACTTGGCATTTTTGAGGCGGGTATCTCACAGCCAAACGAAATGGAAAAGTTGGAGCACATCATCCAGCCCACCATTGGAATTTTTGCCAACATTGGCAGTGCCCATGATGAGGGTTTTGAAAATCGAAGACAAAAAATTCATGAAAAAATTCTGCTATTCACACATGTAGAGGTGTTGATCTATTGTGCCGATCATTCAGAGATTGACGAAGAAGTTGAGACAGCTAAGTTGCCGAAATTTTCATGGGGAATATCTTCGAAGGCCAACGTTCACATCGCGCCAAGCAAAGAAGGCTACCAACTGCATTACAAAGACCAGTCTTTTAATCTTCGTCTTCCATTTACTGACAAAGCTTCTATCGAAAACTGTTTTCACTGCGTGGCGCTGATGCTTCATTTGAATTACGACTGGGCAACCATTCAAAATCGCGTGCATCAACTCAAGTCGATCCACATGCGCCTAGAGTTGAAGCAGGGCATCAATCATTGTCAACTGATAGACGATACCTACAACAATGATTTAGCGGGACTAAAAATAAGTTTAGATTTTCTCAACAATTTTCAAAAAAAGAAAAAGACAATCATCCTTTCTGACATTTTGCAATCTGGGTTAGGCGAAACAGAGCTATGTAAAAATATTAATGAGCTGATTGCGCAAAGCGGAATAAGTAAGATTATTGGTATTGGAACGGTTTTATCTTCTCAACAAAATATATTCAAATTGACAGCGGCTTGTGAGTTTTATCCCAGCACCGCTGAGTTCTTACTTCAACTCAAAACGGATCAGTTTGAAAATGAGTTGATCTTGATAAAAGGCGCTCGTACTTTCCAGTTCGAAAAGATAGTGCAATGTCTGCAACGCAAAATTCACGGAACAGTGATGGAGATTGACTTGAACAAAATAGTGCACAACCTAAATTTTTTCAAGTCGCGGTTAAAGCCTAGAGTGAAGGTGATGGCTATGGTAAAAGCATTCGCTTATGGAAGCGGTAGCGAGGAAGTGGCAAACCTGCTGCAATATCATAAAGTAGATTACCTGGGTGTTGCTTACGCAGACGAAGGGGTGGAGCTTCGCAAGAATAATATTTCATTACCCATAATGGTGATGAACCCTGCGGAAGAGAATTTTCATTCCATCCTTTCGGAATGCCTTGAGCCAGTAATGTATAATTTGAAAATGCTTAAGGCTTTTTTGGATTTTTTGGAAGCAAGAAAAGCGGTCATTCATATTGAGGTGGATACGGGCATGCACCGATTGGGTTTTGATCAAGCAGATTTGCCAGAAATCATTTCGTTACTAAAAAGTAATTCAAAAAGTAATTCTACTATTACAATTGCTTCTGTGTTTTCGCATTTGGCAGGAGCAGATGAAGCGGGGCATGATGATTTCTCCAAGTCACAATTGGATCAATTCAATCTTTTTTACAAAACGCTTACAACTTCGTTGGATGTAAAGCCGTTGCGGCATGTTCTCAATTCTCCTGGTATTCTGCGCTTCCCTGATTTTCAATTGGACATGGTGAGGTTGGGTATTGGTTTATATGGAGTCAACCCTACTGAGGAAACGTTTGGTCAATTGCAGTCCGTGGCTTCTTTGAAAACGATCATTTCGCAAATAAAAAACATTAAAAAAGGAGAGACTATTGGCTATGGTAGAAAAGGAAAAGCATTGGGTAACATGACACTCGCCACCCTTGCCATTGGCTATGCCGATGGATTCAGCCGAAGTTTTAGCCAAGGAAAAGGGAGCGTTTTGATAAATGGAAAAAAAGCACCCGTGGTCGGCAATGTGTGCATGGATATGACCATGGTTGACGTTACCAACATCGATGCAAAAGAAGGCGATGAGGCAATCATTTTTGGAAGTGGTTTACCGATTAGTGAAGTGGCAACCAGTATCAACACCATTCCCTACGAAATCTTAACGAATACAAGCGAGCGAGTGAAGCGGGTTTTTTTTACGGAGAGTATTTAGCCGCTAGCTCACTTCGAGCCGGCCATCTGAACAGAGTAGAAAAGAGACTGGCCTTCTCTTCCCATTTTGCCATCTGTTCCCCTCTTTCCTTTCAGTCCATGTTTTGATAAATGCTCAGAGGCCCCACGGCCACGCAAGCCAGGTTTACCGCCTTCGCCACCTAGCCCTTGATAGCCGCCTCCATTGTGAAGTACGGCATTGGCGTAGAAGTCTTCCAACGAAATTCCGCCTTGATAATTTATGGTGAATGTGCCGCCACCTCCACCACCTCCACCAATTCCCCCAATTCCCCCATCGCCTCCATGGCTTTTGCAATGCGTTGATGACTTACTGCCCGCGCTTCCGTTTCCCCCGTTTCCCCCGTCACCGCCATTTCCTCCAGCAAGGTAAATGTGAAACGAATCAGAAATTTTTAATTCGGTTGCTTCAATAATCAAATTCTTACCCGATCCTCCGTCTGAGCCCTTTGTTGCATTTCCCCCAGTTAAACCATCTTGACAAGCGCCCATTGCATCGCTTGCTTGCTTTCCATTTGTTCCATGTGCGCCCACTGCGCCTTTACCTAATATGTTAGCCCCGAATTCAACGATAATTCGGGTGGCTTTTATGTAACTGCTGCTGCCTACTTTATTCAACATAAGTGTCGATGAATCCCTCAAAATCAGGTCAACCACAATTAATGTATCTTCTTGCATTTGATAAACTTTGTTCTTGCCTATCTCAAGCGAATTTAATCTGGTTTGGGCGATTAACTCATTTGAGCAAAAATAAAAAGAAAGGGCAGTCAAAACGACTATTGAAACGGCAGACTGAATTTTAGGGGAGTTTGTCATGGTGTTTTTGTTTTGCGTCACAAAAGTACCAGCGGCATTCTGCTTGAGAGTTTTAAGTTCTTGCCTAAACTTTTGTATGTAAGTCTTTTGACCAATTCTGATACGTAGGGATTGTTCCCATCAATTAAAAAAGAACATAACCGATAAAAAATCCTCTTTCCGTTGCGTTTTGAAATGGGAAAAGTGTCAAAGCCCGTTAGGCCATTGAGAGATAACGATTAGAGTACATTTCAGTAATGTATGAAATCTAGGTTTTGCTGAACATTAGTTTGCCGTTTCGAAATCAGATAGCAAACCTTACGAAGAGTTGTAAAATTTTACCGCTCAACCCGATAAAATCAACTTTCAAATTTCTCGCTCAATATAATTATGTTGAAAGGCCTATATTCGAAATCAATTAATCTCAAATGTTTAAATTCTATGAAAAGAATCTACTGCCTGCTCTTAATCTATTTGCCTTTTTTGTTTTTCATTTCAGCAAGTGCCCAAGAACGACTGCTCCCTGCCGAATCGGCTGTGAACTCGACTGGCAATGTTACCATCAAAGGCAAACCAGTTCCATATAAGGTCACGGCTGGCACCCAACC
>JBBSCN010000055.1:0-17212 GCA_038250265.1 Cytophagales bacterium
ACAACCGGGTATTGAGATTGAGGGATTCATAGTAAGGATAGTTTTCAACATAGCCTACATCCAAAAAACTTTTCAAATAAACGGCAAAAGGTAAATAGCGAAATTGCTGAAGCGGCATGCTGTTCCAGTTCCATACTTTTGAAAAAATCTTTTTCTTTAAAGTGGTGCGATCCACAAAAAATTTGGGGCCTTGAATCACAAACACTTCATAGCCACGAACCAATTGTCGTTGGTAGCCAAGCGCTCCATAGAATGAATACGGTTGTTCTGATGGAGTGCTTAAAAAAGCGGAAGCGAAGTTTGAGAAATAATAACCTTTTTGCAGATCGCGGTGATATGCGTAGGTGAGGCTAAGTACCCATTGATTAATTGGACCTTCGATCCCGAAACCAGTTCTTTCAACGTGTCCGGTGAATTGATATCCTTTCAACGGATACATAACCACATCTCGATGTTCTGATTTAAAGGTGTAAGAAAGATTGAAAAAACGTTGTCGATTGGATGCTGCCGTAAAATAGATTGGATTTAAGATCGCAATTGTATCGCTTACCTGAGCGCTGTTATAGGACAAGGAAAGGGAATGTGTTTCAAAAAACGACTTACGATACGTATATTCTATTCCACCACTGTGATATACACGCACTGGCTTTGGACTATTCAAAAAAAGCAGTCGGTGATCTTTGGTAAAATAGTCGATGTTTTTAGGATTGCCATATTCAAAGTTAAAACCGAGGCCTTGCTTCTGACGCTTGTCGATGTAAGGAATACTGTACCTCAATCCAAAGCGTTGGGTGAAACCAAATTGAGCAGTTAGCTGTACAGTTTCATTCCTTCCTCTGAAGTTGAACTGATCAAGTCTAATACCAAAATTCACCCTATTTAAATCGTGATTGTAGGTTTGCCACCACTCATTAAAATTTCGATCGGATAACTCAAAAATAGGTACAGGCCAAGTATACCAACGCTCTTCTACTTCAACCAAAAGATCGATGGTGTTGGCTGACATTTGAAGGCTTCGCACGGTGACTACGTTGAAAAGGCGCAGATTATAAAGTTTGCGTTTGTCCCATAAAAGTGTTTCGGTTAATTTTCGCGCCCTTATGGTATCACTTGGTTTTAGCGAAAGCTCTCTGGAAATAATTGCATCTCGCGTTCGCTTGTTACCGATAATCAAGATCCGATTTACGGTAAATATTCGGCTTGTGTCGCCAGTTACCTGCAACAGGCTGTCTGTTTCTTTGTCTTGAGAAAAAGAAAGATTCAATTGTCCGCAAAAGACGGTTATGCAAGAAAGAACGATTAATTGATGACGCACTCGTTTTTCAATTCTGATCAAATGACACGCTGCTTTGGTCGGTACGATCTTATCAGAACAAAAACGCCAATGAGTATCAATGGAATACTTAAGTTTTGTCCCATGTTTAAAGCCAAGTCTTTTTCAAACTCCACTTGGGGTTCCTTTAAAAACTCGTATGCGAAGCGCAGGCTCCAAAGCATAATCATGAACCATCCAAAAATCCTTCCTTCTGGCAAATTGTTTTTGTAACGCGACCAATACCAAAAGAAGAAGAAGAACAAAAGGAAGCATGAGATTGATTCATACAATTGCGCGGGGTGTCTTGCAATACCAAGGGTACTAATCTTAGCGGCATACGTGCCCGAAGATTCGAGGGAAACTGCGTAGTCGAGTGGTGAAGCATTCTCTTCAATGAATTCGCTATCGGCCACTAGTTGGTTTCTTACCTGCCATTGCACAAATTCGTTGGCCGCAGCCTCGGAAGTGCCGGGCTTAAAGAATAAATAAATGTTAATAGGCACGCGTCCATTTCTGCGTTTGGTTTTGTTTTTGTCTTTCTCTATTTCCAATGACGCGACTGGATTATTGCCATCTCGATCGTAAAGAATTCGTTCAGTGAGTGGGTGAATAAAGACAACGCTAAATGGATTGTTCGCAGGTTTGCCAATAATTTCGGAATTGAAGAAATTACCTAACCTGATTAGCCCTGCTGCGAGAAAAACCAAAATTACGATTCGATCTAATATTTGTAAATAGTTTTGACCTGGTTTTTTCTTTCGGCTGTAAAGCCATAATGCAAATAGAATAGCAATGGCCGCCCCGTGGCTGGCCAAGCCAGTATAGCCTGTCATTTTGAATGGCCAAATTTGAAAAGGAAGCAGCACGCCAAGTGGGTCTGTCCATAGCATAGAAGGCTCATAAAAAATAACGTGTCCTAATCGAGCGCCAATAATCGTGGCAACAATCATGTAAACCGTCAGCGTATCAACATCTTTTTCTGGCTTGCCTTCTTTTTTGTGAATGTAGTAGAGTATTTGTTGGGTAATTAAAAATCCCAATGCAAAAAGCAGCCCGTAGTAGCGCAGGGAGAAACCCCAGATGGAGAATATTTCAGGACTGCCGTTCCAGATGATGTAACTGATCATAAATAGGGATTATACGTGTAGTTTGATCGGGTGTTTAACAACGAAAAAAATAAAATCAAAGATAACCAGTAATGGTCAATGCCCCAACCTAAGTTATAGGACTGTATTACTTAAATGTTATCAAGCTCTTTTAGTTCTTCTGCAAAACTTCCTGATAAGATGGGGAAACGGCACCAACTGCGTGGATCTACATTAATGTCATCCAAGTGGAAGGAGGGTGCTAATCGTTCGCGCTTCCATTGGTTCGCTGACCAAAGCCGAAAGAACTTTTTTATGTACTCTTTCAGATTGGTATTAAACTGTGTTTTGGATAACTCCAAGTAAACTTCTTTTGGAGACCGCCTTTCCTGTATAGCGAGGCTTTCAATTTCAACGAGTAACGCATATGGCATGAGGTCTTTTTCGTCTGTTTGAGTCCGCTCAAGAGGCCTTAGTTCGGCAGTGGGTTGTTGATTGTTTACATACGAGAGAGCAGTATAGCCCAATTCCTTTTCTGCCCATTTCAGCCATTGAATGATAAATGGTTTATCTAGTCCGGAAATCGGTGCGAGACTTCCACTGGTGTCGCCATCCATGGTGGTGTAGCCCACATCTCCCTCACTGCGATTAGAGGTTGTCAAAAGGATAGCTTGTTTTACGTTGGCCAACATCCAGATAATCGGTGATCGTGAGCGAGCTTGAATATTTTGTTTGGCAATGTCATCTTGCTCCCACGTGAGTTTGCGTCCGAGTACTTTTTCGATTTTTTGTTCGTAAGAGGATACCTCGTCATCGATCAGCCAATGATGAAATTGCGCGCCAATCGAGCGGGCCAATTGTTCAGCCGCATCAAAGGTTATATCCGATGAGTTTTTCGTGCCCTGATAGGCACACGTCAAGATTTTTGAGACTGCCTCTTTTACATCTTTGACTGGAGCGATATTCAATGTTGAGGCAACATTCTCCAATCCAAGTTCATTGGTGGCGCGCCTCACCATTTCCGATACCAAAATAGCACATAGCGAAGAATCAGCGCCACCACTTAAGCTCAATACAAATCCCTTAGCTTTACTTTTTCTAAGATAATCATACAGCCCAAGCGAAGCTGCACGGGTAAGTTCTTCGTTCCGTTTTTTGTTATCGGTACTTACGTGAATTTTTGTGAGCTCGAGCTGATCAAAATTGATTTCGCAGTAGTGCAGGTTGAACGGTTGAAAAGAAAGGCGGTCGTTGATTTTTAGCAATTTTCCGTTTTGACCGAAAATTATATCGCCATCGTAAATCATTCTTCCGGCTTCGTTGCCAAGAAGGTTTACAAACACATACGCGCAATTAAATTTTGCTGATCCATCAATGACAACTTCCTTTTCTCGGAGTTCGCTTTTGCCCATTGCAAAATGACTGGCGCTTGGGTTAAAGATCAAATCAACGCCCCGCTCGCAAAGTTTGTAGCCAGGCCTTTTTTCTTTGCGCCAAGCGTCTTCGCATATTTCAAATCCAAATTTGATTCCAATTACTTCATAAATCAGATCACCCACGGAAACGGTCTCACCCTGCACTACGATTTCCTTGACCAAACCAGACGGCCATGCGTCAAACCAACGTGGTTCGTAATGCACGCCATCGCGCGCCAAATTCTGCTTCAGCGTAATGCCTAGAATCTTTTTGTTGGAGATGACGCAGGCGCCATTGTAAGTAATTCCGTCCATTCGAATGGGGAGCCCAATACAAACGGTGATGTTTTCGCAATGCGGAATTACTTTTTGTAGATGCACCCACGCTTTCGCGGAAAGCCAGTCACTCAAAAAAACATCTTCGCAGCCATATCCCGTAAGGCAAAGCTCTGGCAAACAAAGTATAGAAACGCTTTCTCTTTTGGCGGCTTCAATGGCAGAAATAATGTTTGTTACATTATTCTTCCAATCAAACGGGATCTGATTTACTGTAGCGCCACCAATTTTTAGAATTCTATTTAAAGACATTATCAAAGGTTAATTCAGCCGACAGCAAGTTACAATAAATGACACGGCTAAATCTCTAACATCGCACATGTTTTCTCAGCGGCACTCTGCTCAGCTTTCTTTTTGGTAAAGCCATGCCCCAAGCCAAAAGTTTCCGCGCCAATGATTACCTGAACGGAAAACTCCTTGTTGTTTCTTCCTGTTTTTTTTGATTCGACCAAATCAAACTGAATCTCTTTTCCTTTGCGTTGCGCCCACTCAATCAATTTGCTCTTATGGTTATTGTTTGAATTAACAACTATTTCTAGATCAAAATAGGGTTGGATGAGTTTATCAACAACAAACTTTTTCGTGCTCAAGTACCCTTTGTCGAGGTAGACGGCTCCCACCAGGGCTTCCAATGTGTTTCCTAAAATCACATGTTGAAGTTGCGTGTTCTTTTGATCGAATCGAACAATGGATCCGATGCCTATTTTTCGTGCAAGGTTGTTCAGCGACTCACGGTTGACAATCCGCGACCTTATTTCGGTAAGAAAGCCTTCGTCTTTGAATGGATATTTTTTAAAAAGATAATCGGCAACGGCTGCGCCCAAGATGGAATCTCCTAGGTATTCCAGTCGTTCATTGGACTCGCGAAAGCCAATGATTTCTTTGGATTTAGAACTGTGAAGCGTGGCTAACCGGTACAACGCAAGATTGGTAGGAGTAAACCCGGCAATCGTCTTGATTGCGGTAATGAGTTTTTTATCTTCTTTTGAATTGGGCTTAGTTAAAGTCAGTAAGTTCCACACAGGCTACTTACTCTACTTTTCTAATAATGACAGACGCGTTGTGACCACCGAAGCCGAATGTGTTACTCAAAGCAACTTTCACATTCTTCTTTTGAGCGGTATTGAAAGTTAAATTCAAGCGCGGATCCAATTCGTCATCGTCTGTAGTGTGATTGATGGTGGGCGGAACGATTCCTTCTTCAAGAGCCAATAAACAGGCAATTACTTCAATGGCACCTGCAGCGCCAAGTAAGTGACCCGTCATTGATTTGGTAGAACTGATGTTCATTTTGTAAGCATGATCGCCAAATACTTTTTGTATCGCTTTGATTTCTCCAATGTCACCTAGCGGTGTCGAAGTTCCGTGCGTATTAATGTAATCCACTTCTTCCGGTTTAATACCAGCCTCTTCAAGGGCATAGTTCATTACTTTTATAATGCCGCTTCCCTCTGGATGTGGAGCGGTAATGTGGTAAGCATCTGCCGACATTCCGCCTCCGATGATTTCGCCATAGATTTTTGCGCCTCTTTTTTTAGCGTGCTCGTACTCTTCTATGATCAACGCACCAGCACCTTCTCCCAACACAAAGCCATCTCTGGTTTTGTCATAGGGTCTTGAGGCTGTCTCAGGAGAATCATTTCTTTCGGATAATGCCTTCAACGCATTAAATCCACCCACGCCAGCGATACAAATTGCTGCCTCTGAGCCACCCGATACAATAACATCTGCCTTACCTAATTTGACATACGTGTAGGCATCATAGATGGCATTGGTGGAGGAAGCACAAGCAGAAACGGTGACATAATTCGGTCCTTGAAAGCCGTATTTGATTGAGATATGACCTGCGCTTAAATCCGGAATCATTTTTGGAATGAAGAAAGGGTTGAATCGTGGGGTTCCATCGCCTGCCGCAAAAGCTCTCATCTCTTCCTGAAAGGTGAACAAGCCACCGATTCCCGATCCCCAGATAACCCCTACGCGGTCTTTATTGACCTTTTCCAGATCTAATTTTGAATCTACAATGGCCTCATCGGCAACAGCCATGGCGTATTGAGCGAAAGGATCCAATTTTCGGGCTTCTTTTTTTTCCATGATTTGGGTTGGATCAAACCCTTTCACTTCGCACGCAAATTTTGTCTTAAAAAGAGTGGTGTCAAATTTTGTAATAGGGGCAGCTCCGCTTTTTCCCTGTGATAGACCATTCCAATATTCGCGAAGGGTATTACCAATTGGGGTAAGCGCACCTGCCCCAGTTATAACAACTCTTTTAAAAGTCATATTTTTTTGAAGAAACTGACGAACCCGAAAAACTATTTTTTTGCGTTTTCTTCCAAGTAAGATATCGCTTGACCCACGGTAGCAATGTTTTCGGCTTGGTCATCCGGAATGGAAATATTGAATTCTTTCTCGAACTCCATAATTAATTCAACAGTATCCAACGAATCAGCTCCCAAATCATTGGTAAAGCTTGCCTCCGGAGTCACTTCAGATTCTTCGACACCCAACTTGTCGATGATGATTTGTTTTACTTTTTGTGCGATTTCAGACATGATAATAAGGTTTAATGATTCAAAAATCAGGTGCAAATAAAGAGATTTAGCGCAATATTGACAAACTTTATAAAGCAATGTCGTTTGCGGCTACATTTGCGAATCCTTTAAAAATGAAGAAAAAGCGGCTTGATATTGATTATTCTTATGATTTTGAGCTGATCGGCATTATCTCTCCACTAAAGGGTTATAAGCTGGCGTGGGAAATCAATAACTGGCTTGATGTTAAACTAATAAAGGAGCCTGATTTACACATTACCTTTAAAGCCAACATAGAGGCAAATTTTTCCTATTTTAGTTTTCATTCAGAAGCTAGTGTTCTCAAATTGTTTAAAAACAAACCAAACGAAACAGATCACTCAAAAGCGGTATTAGTGCCTGAATTTGCCCATTATGATTTCATTTTGTTTGTTCAAAGTGACGACACGGGCAAAAGCAATCGATTGCAAGAAGTCTTACGAAACATCCCTTCCATGGAACTAGTTGCTTTTATACCTTTGGGCGCTTTAAAATCGAAGGATTACTTTATTTTTTAATTATCCACATGGAAAGAATCTCTTACAACAAAACAAAAATTGTAGCAACGGTAGGCCCCGCATCCAACAATAAAGAGATGCTGCATGCGCTCATCAAAGAAGGAGTAGATGTATTTCGGCTGAACTTCTCTCACGGCAAGCATGAAGACCATTTGAAGGTAATCAATTATGTCCGTGAGTTGAATTTGGAGATGGGAACCAACATTGCGTTGTTGCAGGATTTACAAGGCCCAAAGATTAGAGTAAACGACATGCAGCCAGGTGTTGAGTTGGTGGCTGGTCAGGAGTTAATCATTACTACCCGCGAAGTGTTGGGAAACAATGAGCTCATAAGTACTTCGTATGACGGACTTCCCAGAGACGTGAAGCGTGGAGATATGATATTGATTGATGATGGCAAGATTGAATTGAAGGTCGTGGAGGTGCGTGACATTGATGTGGTGTGTAAAGTCATTTATGGCGGACCGCTAAAGCCTCGCAAAGGGATCAATTTACCTTTCTCAAAAGTTTCTGCCCCTTCTCTTACCGAAAAGGACTTGGCGGATTTGGAATTTGGTTTGAAACATAAAGTCGACTGGGTGGCTTTGTCTTTTGTACGCAAGGCTGAGGACATTGAGATTTTGCGTGATATTATTAATCGTAACAAATCAACTACCCGAATTATAGCTAAAATCGAAAAGCCCGAGGCGTTGGAAAATATTGATGCTATCCTAGCTGCTACCGATGCGGTGATGGTAGCAAGGGGAGACCTAGGAGTAGAGATATGGATGGAAGAAGTGCCAATGGTGCAGAAGATGTTGGTAGAGAAATGTAATAAGTTGGCCAAGCCTGTTATCGTAGCTACGCAAATGATGGAGAGCATGATCGAAAATCCCCGCCCTACACGCGCGGAGACAAACGATGTTGCCAATGCGGTGATGGACGGAGCGGATGCATTGATGCTTTCTGCAGAGACCGCTGCCGGAAAATACCCAATTGAAGTAATCCGCAGTATGGTGCGCACAATTGGCTCAGTCGAAAAACAGGGCAAGATTTTTTACAAGTTCAGAGATGTCGATCCACAGTCAGCAACCTATTTTACCGACAGTTTGATTTTAACGGCTTGTAAACTGGCCAAAGACGTAAACGCAAAAGCGATTGTTGGAATGACTCAGTTGGGATACAGTGCGTACAAAGCTTCCTCTCACCGGCCAGATGCTAATATTTTTGCTTTTACCAGCAATGGGGCCATCATCAACACAATGAGTTTAGTGTGGGCAACCAAAGCCTATCACTATGACAAGGCAGCCTCTACGGATGCAACCATTGCCGATGTAGAAGAAATTTTAAAACGTGATGGCCATGTAAAGAAAGGCGATGTGTTTGTGGTTTTGGCGTCTATGCCAATCCAAGAACGTGGCAGATCAAACATGATTAAGGTACACGAAGTACAATAACAGCTGTCAGTTATTTATTATCCGTTGTTTGCACCGTTCTCTTCATAAATGGGTTCAGGTTTTTCTTTTTTTCGGGAGACCGTAACGAACCACCTCATATTCATGTAAAAAAAGGTGACGGTGACGGTAAAATTTGGTTATTGCCAGAAGTCAGAGTTGAATACTTGGTCGCATTCAAAAAGCAGGAAGAGAGTGAGATTATTGAAATTGTAAAAGAGAATCAGGAACGTTTAACTGAGAAATGGTATGAATACTTCGGAAAATAAAAAATGGAATTTCGATCCTATTGACAAGCTAATTTTTGAAGACGGACTGAAGATTAAGTCTGTTTATTTCGACAAAGAATTAGACTTGATGTTGATCGTGTTGGGTAATAAAAAAGTCTTGAAGAGAAGTATATCTATGAGTAATAGACTTAACGATGCTACGTTACAGCAGTTGCAACAGTATGAGATTAGCCGTACCGGCATTCATTGGCCAAAGTTAGACGAGGACTTTAGCCTTCGCGGATTTTTAAAAGAGGAAATGGTTGACTCTATTACAAATCCTGAAATGAGAGTTGGGTAATCTTATTTTTTCAACTAACAACTAACAACTATTAACCATTTATAATTTAGGCACAACCATTATCACATTTTCTTTTTCCACCACTACCATCCCGGCAGGGTCGCCTTTCCTTTTGCGCACAAACTTTTTTGGCGTAAACGCAACAGGGCATAGGCTGTCAGTTTTTCTTTTGGAATTGTAAGCAGCCAGTTCTGCAGCCCGTGCAATTACGTCTTTTGGGAAATTTTTGCCGGACTGATGTTTAATCAATACGTGAGAACCCGCCACATCTTTGGCATGCAGCCACAAATCCTCTTTGAAAGAATATTTTTGGGTCAGTTCGTCATTGGCTTCTGCATTCTTTCCTACCCAAATTTGAAATCCGTTATACTCAAACGTATGATAGGGCAAGGCCTTTTGGGAATTGCCTTTCTTTTTGTCGGGCTTATCGTTTACCAAAGGTTTTAACGACTTAAAATCCGTAGCCATTTCAATTTGGTCAAGCAAGTTTTTCAAACGACTCAATTCATTTTGCTTGGTGCCGATGGATTCTTTTAGTTTATTGATCTCAATCTGTTGATTTTTTGCTTTTCTGTAAAAGGCTTCTGCATTTTGTTGGGCATTCAACTCTGCTTTCAGCTTTATTTCTTCTTGGGCATTCGTATAAAAGTTGGTGAGACTGATCATTTTCGTTCCTATTTTTACTTCGTGCATGTGCGCCATGATCAGATCGCCCCAAAGTTGATAATGCTGATCGTTTTCTATTTGGTTGAGTTTAACCAGATTTTTTTGGATATAGCTTTCTGCTCTTTTTAGACCTTCGGAGATGGCTCTTTGTACTTTCGACTTTTCTATTGAAAATGAGTGACTAGAAGTATAACGATAAAATAAATCGTTGATCGCTTCGGCCGGATCCGTGAATTGGGCGATCACGTGATCAGTGAGGATCAACGACAAGGCCGGAGTTCCATTTTTATCGATGATATAAAAATTTGGTTGCGCCAATTGTTTCAATGTAGCTTCAAACAAATTCCATTTTTCGTCAGTGGAGTGAGCGAATGCAAATTGGTTTTCGAGATATTGGCAAACATCTTTTCCAAGCGTGAAATAAGCCTTGGCAAGATTGTTCCAATTACTTTCAAAATATTCTTTACTCCAATCGATGGTGCGATCAAGTTTGTCGAGGTGTAATTTATAGTCATCTTGAAATTGATTTCTAAAAATCTCAGTAACTTGGTCATCATTGAGCAAAACAATGTTAGCGAGATTTCCGTGCATTTTAAAGATCAATGCAAATCCTCCTTCCAATTCTAGCGCAAAGCTCCGCTCGTTGGCGAATTGGCGAACACCTACAACCTTTTTTATCAAGACTTCATTAAACAAATCAATGCTGTTTTTCTTCGCACGGTTGAATGATTTTGGAAAGCACAAACAACAAAAGTTGGGTTGTAGGCTGGCTTTGATAAAAAACGATTCTCGTTCGTTATTTAGCTCTAGGATTAGTTCTTCTTTATTCTGGCTAAAACAAGAAACCACTGTAAAGCCGATGAGTTTTGCCCTCAAGCTATCGCTGAGTTGTCTAAGAAAATAAAAATTATTGTGCACGCTTAAATCCTAAAGTACAAAGAGTTTCAGTCGACCGGAAATAACAAGATGATTCAGATACTATAGCTCAAAACATAGACCATCGTAACCCAATGCGATGGAAGGTGGCAACTCTTTTTCGATAGCTTTGTGTAGGCCGATCCTATGGCTCATGTGTGTAAAATAAGTTTGGCGTGCACCGATTTTTTTTGCTACGTCCACGGCTTCACTCAGCGTGAAGTGAGAAGGATGGCTTTCCTTTTGAAGCGCGTTCAACATCAAAATCTCCGTTCCAATTAATTTTTCAAAAGTTGCTTCGGGAATCAAGTTGGCATCGGTGATGTAGCTAAAATTGCCGATGCGGAAACCGAGAACAGGCATTCGCAAGTGAAAGACCGGTAATGGAGTGACGTTAACACCGTTGACAACAAAATCCATGTCGTTTATTTCATGCAATTGAATTTGCGGTGTGCCCGGATACTTTACTTCTTCAAACGCGTAATAAAATTCGGTTCGTACTTGATCAAGTGTTTGCCTCATTCCATACACGGGCATGTCGCGCTGTTGGCGAAAATTGAAAGCCCTTACATCATCTAACCCCGCAATGTGATCTTTGTGGCTGTGGGTAAGCAAAATTGCATCTAGATTAGCAATTTGCTCTCTAAGCATCTGTTGCCGAAAGTCAGGACCGGTATCGATAACAAATTTTTTTCCGTCCAACTCGACAAAAACAGACACGCGAAGTCGTTTATCGCGGTAGTCCATGGATTGACATACCTCACATTGGCAACCAATAACTGGGACGCCTTGTGATGTGCCAGTGCCGAGCAGGGTGATTTTCAGATAGCTTAAATTTTGAAAGTATGTTTCAGCAGGGGAGAAACCAACTTTGAGTTTTCTGAACCGAGTTCGATGAATTTTTTGTCCACTAGCTTAAAACCAGTGCAAATTTTTGTTAACGGATCGACCACCCAGTATTCTTTGACTTCTGACTTTTCGTAAATCCTTTTCTTTTTGGTACGATCAAAGTTCTTTGTACCGGGGGATAGAATTTCTATAACCAGATCCGGTGCACCATATATGCCCTCTTCTTTTATGATTGAAAGATTTTCGTTGCGTATAAATATGATATCTGGCTGAAAAGCATTTTTTTGGTCCAGAAAAACATCAATAGGCGCGGCAAAAGCTTCGCCTGATCGAATTTTAGCCAACAGTGCATAAAGCTGACCTGAAAGCTGGAACGAGATTTTTTGATGCTGAGAAATTGGAGCAGGTGATATAAATAAGATATTGTCAATTAGTTCACAACGGGTTCCTTCTGGAAGCATTTTGAAAACTTCTAGTGTAGTGCGTGGAGGTGTCTGAAAAGGAGCAATCATGGGTCTCTCGTCTGGATTAAATCTTCACTTCTGCCAGCGTTAGTTCTTGGTACAGTTTCAAGTTCTTTTCACTGAATTTGGTGGTGTCCAGTTCGATGTTTTTTAAGATGTCCAGTAATGCATTGATCTTGCCTTCGGTAACGAAGAATTTATTTAAGATCATGATCTTCTGTTCTTTAAGCAAACAATAGCCAGATTTAAAATTTCCTTTTTCGTACCGAAGGATATAATCCGACTCTGCAACAAGGTCTTCCAGCTTGGCCAGAAATTGGTTCGTGTATTTAATCATTCGTAGTGGCGAATTTTAGGTGCAAGATAGGCACTAATTTGAAAATTAGATAATGGAGGTAGCTCTTCACTTCAATAGCCGAAGCTGCGTTTGTTTGCGGCCGGGATGGAGCGGCCTGTTTGAGCCCGAAAGGGAAGGTGCGCTGGTGGCGAGTAGTGACAGCCCGAAAGCCGCCCAAAAAATTGATTCACTGATTTGTTATTTTTGGGTGTGGAAGATAAAAAGCTGGTCGCTATTTTGGGCTCCACTGCGGTGGGCAAGACGGATTTGGCCATTAAGTTAGCAGAGCAGTTGTATACTGAGATTATTTCGGCCGACTCGCGGCAAATTTTTAAAGAACTTGAAATTGGTACAGCTAAGCCCACTCAGGAGGAATTAGCTCGCGTAAAACACCACTTCATCAACACCAAATCCATTGAGGAGGAGTATGATGCGCAACGGTATGGGGTGGACGCATATGAATTGACCGTGAAATTGTTTCAACGCTTGGATGTGGTGGTTTTGTGTGGGGGTTCGGGGCTTTATGTAAGGTCACTTTTGGAGGGGTTTGATGAGATGCCGCAAATACCAGCGGGTTTGCGCGAATCGATCGTTCGGGATTATGAATTAAAGGGACTTACTTGGCTGCAAGACGAATTGAACCAATTGGACCCCACCTTCTTTGCGCAAATTGATCGTCAAAATCCTCAGCGCTTGATTCGCGCATTGGAAATCAATCGAGCTTCGGGAAAGCCAGTCGGCTCGTTTCGATCCAATTCAAAAAAAGAGCTGCCATTTGAAGTGATTAAGGTAGGGCTGGAGTTGCCTCGAGGGGAGTTGTACCAGCGGATAGATGACCGGATGGATGCCATGATTGCTAAGGGATTGTTTGAAGAGGCGGCCAAGTTTTATCCCCAGAAACATTTAAATGCGTTGCAGACAGTGGGCTACCAAGAGATTTTTGGGTTTATGGATGGAGAATATGATCGCGAGGAGACGATTCGGTTGCTCAAAAGAAACTCCAGGCATTTTGCGAAGAGGCAGATGACTTGGTTTAAAAGGGATGAAGACATCAGGTGGATTCACCCGAATGAATTTAAAATTGAAAGCATCTTTTGATTGTGGAAGTAGTATCTTTGAAAGTGAAATTAATTGATATGGATATCCAAGCAGAGAAACTGAATTTGATTACTTGGCTTACACAATTGAATGATTCATCTGTAATAAGGGTATCTCTAAAAACTCCGCTCGCCCTTCGCTTTTGGAGAAGGGAAAAGGTTGAGGTGAAGAAAACAAAGGTTTTTTGAGATGCCCGTAAATGAAATCAAGGCTCTAAAAAAAGAAAACGAAGAGGATTGGTGGGATGGGTTAAGTAAGCATCAGCAGGATGATATTGATGCAGGGTTGAAAGACCTAAAGGCAGGCAGAAAACAATAACCGAAGTATTTGCGAAATATAAGTAGCGTATGCCTTTATTCAATTCTTGTTTGTTGTCAATTTTCTGTTGTCAACTTTGATCATTTTACAATTTGCACAAAGTCCTAATCATCACTTACTATTGGCCACCCTTTGGGGGAAGCGGTGTGCAGCGGTGGCTGAAATTTGTAAAATACTTGCCCACGTTCGGGTATCAACCTTTCGTTTACACACCTGAAAATCCATTTGTAGAAATACAAGATGCTTCGCTGTTAAAAGATGTTCCACCCGAAGCGGAAGTAATAAAACTGCCGATTTGGGAACCCTACCAATTATTCCAAAAACTAAGCGGGTCAAAAAAAATAGAACAAACAGATTTCATAAGCACGGGAAAGAAATCGTGGATGCAGCAATTGGCACTTTTTATTCGGGGTAATTTTTTTATACCAGATGCGCGGGTCTTTTGGGTCAAGCCATCGGTAGCATTTTTACAAGATTTTTTGAAGAACAATCAAATCACCACCATCATTACAACGGGGCCACCCCACAGTATGCATTTGATCGGGTTAAAGTTGAAGAAGAAAAACCCAAGCCTTAAATGGATAGCGGATTTTCGCGACCCGTGGAGTGAATGGGATTTGTTGGATACCCTATCGCTTACTTCCCTAGCGCGAAAGCGGCATCAAGCCTTGGAGAAAAAGGTATTGGCACGGGCAGACCACGTGATAACTATTGCACCGTATCACGTTCATCGATTAGAAGCACTTAGCAATCGTGAGGTAGAACTGATCACCAATGGATTTGATGAAGCTGATTTCAACGGGATCGTTCATGTAAAAACCAAAAAGTTTACCCTTCGTCATATTGGTGTGGTGGATGAGTTGCGCGACCCTAGGCCGATCATGGAAGCAATCAAGTTGGTCTGTCAACAGCGTAAAGATTTTCATGAAAACGTTACGATCGAGTTTGTTGGCAACGTAAATACTGCCTTCAAGGAATATGTGCAAAGCGATAGTTTGCTAAAAACCATTACTCATTTTGTTGGTCAAGTCCCGCACGACCTGCTGCTAAAACTCTATGGCGAGACGGACTTGCAATTGCTGGTGCTTGCGCATACAGTCATTGCACCCGGAAATTTACCTGGGAAGTTTTTTGAATACTTGGCCTCGGGCAATTATATTTTGGGGATTGGCCCTACAACCGGTGATGCGGCAGAAGTGCTGCTGCAAACTGGAGCAGGGAAAATTTTTGACCGTGAGAATTCCAAAGGTTTGAATGACGCACTTGTTGAGTTTTTTACTAGCTGGAAAAATAGTCGAAGAAATTCCCCGGGATCAGTTTCGATTTATACCCGAAAAAACCTAACGCAGCAACTGATTCGTATCTTAGCGCCCAAAATTTAGCCATTGGTCAGCAAAAGTTTTATTAAGAGTTCTTTCATCTACACCGTGGCGGGAGCCCTGCCGTTGGCGAGCGCTATTGTTCTTCTTCCATTTTATGGAGAGTTTCTGTCAGCCGATTTATTTGGTGCTCTTTCAATTTATTTTGGTTTTTCATTGCTGGTTCAAATTATTGTGACTTACAGCTTTGATGCGTCCCTTTATCTGAACTTTCATGAACTAAAAGGCGACCCTGACAAGCTGGCCAAATTTGTTAGCAGTGCCTTTGTTTTTGTTTTGATTCTAAGCACGGTAGCGGGTGTTTCGTTGGCGTTTCTTGGAGACTGGATTTTTACCCGAGTTTTCCCAGCGGACAAAATTTTGTTTTTCCCTTTTGGTGTTTTGTCGGTAGCAACGGGTATTTTTCAGGCGCTCTTTAAAATCAACAATAGTTTACTTCAAACCCAGAGTAAACCAACCGCCTTCTTGTGGTCAAATCTTCTTTCTTTCTCGTTGATAGCCGGATCAACGGTAATTGGATTGATCGTCTTTCCAGAAAGTTTGTGGGGCCCAATCGGTGGGCGCTTGCTGGCAGTGTTGATTTCTGCGGCTTGGGTGTTGGGTTCAATTTTTCGGCAATTTGGAATTCATTTTAACTGGCAGTTGCTCAAAACCACATTCAGCTTCAACAATTCTTCAGTGATCTACCAAGTGCAGCAATGGTTTATCAGTTATTATGATCGTATTCTTTTGTTAACCTTTCTTCCACTGGCAACAGTAGGATATTATGACTTGGCATTGAAATGTCTGATGGCAATTGAATTTGTGCTTACAGGTCTGAACTCTTCCTTCTATCCCAAAATATTAGGTGCGATTGCTTTGCAGAAAAATAAAATGAGCACCATCGAAATCAACCGATACTATCATGGGTTGACGGGAGTCGCGATTATCTTGGTGGGAGGAAGTATTTTTGTTTTTCCTTGGCTTATTCAAACTTTCTTTACCAAACCTGGGTATGCGCAGGCAATTCCATTGATTCCGTTTGTGGCTGTCATCTATCTCTTTCGGCCTTTGCGCTTATTTATGGCGATGCCGTATGCGGCCGTTAAGTATTCGAAACCACTACCTGTTTTTTACTTGATTATTTTAGTAGTGAAAATCGCCTTCATGTATCTTTTAATTAAACAGTGGGGAGTTTATGGAGTGGTTGTTTCAGGGTGGATCAGCTACACCACTGAAATTCTCATTCTGTACTTTGGTATAAAAGATAAATTCGCCTTTAAACTAAATGCGTTTAAGCTTATACTTCCACCGATGTCAATGGCCTTACTAATCGGAGTCTTAGAACCCTTGTTTGGTGCAAGCCATCCGTACATAGTTCATGGGTTTTATATACTATTTGGAGGTGTCCTTTTGTTGTGGGCATATTGGAAGGAGATTACGGTAATTGACTTTTTTAATAGGCGCTTGATCAAATAGAACATGTTAGCTCAACTCTATCGAAATATTCTTCCACTTAGTTTGCGGCAATGGGTCTTTTGATTTTTGCGAGAGAGTCAATCATCATTCAGCCCAATAAAATATATGCTCATGCTGGTTGTGTGTTTATCAGTTTCGGTATTTTACGCTAGCCTTACAAGAATGAGTTAAAAATGATTTTTATTTATTTATTTATAAAGTAATATGGTAGAATGGATAGCGAATTTTTTTAGGTTTGGTAATTCCCATGTTGTTACCACAAAATTTTCGATTGCCAGAAAACTTCTAAAAGTCAATTTGTTGATTTCTTATTATTTGAATAAGAGATTTCAGAAGTTAGGAGGAAAACCGTCCCCCTATCTAATCAGTAACTTTGATTCTAACATAGTGCTTAATATTGATCGCTCTAGGGCGATGGGTTCTTCTTTATTTTGGACAGGTTTTCACGAGTTCAAAGAGTTAATGTACCTCCATCGCTTTTTAAAG
>JBBSCN010000056.1:0-17208 GCA_038250265.1 Cytophagales bacterium
AATTAACGATCGATGAAAGTCAATAATTTGGTTCGGCTCAACAATACCAAACATTAAATAGAAAATGAAGAAAAACAGACCCGCGTTGCGCTCGTAGAATTTCTTGACAATTACGCGCGTTAATACCTTACTCACAGGAAGCATACACGCGCGTTTTTCACTTCCAATTCTTGAATAGGCGCTAAGCCTGTAGCTTCAAAAGCCTGATGTGAAGTAAAAATGAAATTCATTCCTTCATTCGAATAGTTCCTTACTAGCGCCAGCAAAATCGGTACGCTGTCTTTATCGATTGTCACCAGCGGCTCATCTAGTAAAATGTATTTGGGATTGCCTAGAAATGCCAGCACCAGCGAAAGCTTTTTCACCATTCCACTCGAATAAGTGCCAATCGGATTTTGGACGAAGTATTGAATATTGAATTTTTCGGTCAGTTCTTTTACTTGTTCTTTACTTGCATTTCTGGTAGTAGAATAGAACGAAATCAAATCACTACCGGTCAAAAAGGGCGGATACAATGGCTCTGCCTCAACATAGCTCACAAGTCTTCGGTATTCCGTAGTTTGTTTTTTCAACGAGGTTGATCCAATTTCAATCTCTCCCTGGAAAGGAATAATCCCACCAAGTATTTTTAACAACGTTGACTTACCCGAACCATTTGCGCCTTTGACCCAGTACAGGCCCGAATCAAACTGCAGTAGATCAACATCTAAAATAAGATGCGACCCATATTGTTTTTTTAGTTTATGAATAGAAAGCATGCACTTTTCAACGGTTGAATGCGTGAGTGGTTTGGAAGCATAAAGCAATTTCCATTAGCGGTAGAAGGGCATGATTAACGAGGTGAAATTTCTTTCAATTTACCTTGAAATTTAGGTAGAACTATTGGAAAGAGCTACCTTGCCAATTAAATTGTATAAACATTTTTAATGGCTTTCATCGACCACGTACTACAAGTTCCTTCTTACGGCTGGGCCGATAAGGATGGCGAGCTCGTTAAACCTAGTGTGAAACGGCTTTACGTAGAAGCATTTTCTCGAATGAATATTTTTAAGACAAAAAAGAATTGGATCCCGTTCATCAATTGGTTCACGGCCATTTGCATGTTACCATTTCTCTATTTCTTTTTGTTCGTGTATTTCTCTTGGCCGTTGCTGATTGCTTTTATTGTATACAGCATGGTTATCATGAGCACCCATGGTACCATTTGGTTTCATAGATATAGCACACACCGTGCCTACACGTTCAGTCACCCCATTTGGCGTTTTATCACTCAAAATTTAGTGTTACGGACTTTTGCAGAAGAAGTTTATGTCGTGTCACATCACGTTCATCACCTTAAATGTGAAAAACCGGGCGACCCTTACAATGCACATGCGGGCCTCATGTACTGCATGCTGTCCGATGTAAATCATCAGGCCATTGCCAAGGATTTAAGTGAGGAAGATTATAAAAAGGCTTCTCACTTTATCAGTCATACTGGTGTACAACTGAATACATATGCACAATATATAAAATGGGGCTCCATTGCTGCGCCTCTGTACACTATTGGTTTGTTGATTCTCAATTGGTCTTTTTGGTATGGCGCATTTTATTTGATTGGTGGCCATGCATTATCGTGTACATTGTTTAGCGCTGCAATGTTTTGGTTTGTGCTAGTGCGGGCGTTTAATTATACGGGGCATGGTGGCGGAAAAGCAAAACATGTGGACGGAATAGATTTTGATCGAAGCAATTTATCCGTCAATCAATCTAGACCTGGTTGGTTTTCGGGCGAGTGGCACAATAACCATCATCTTTATCCAGATAGCGCGCGCGCTGGATTTTTGCCTTATCAAATCGACTTGGCGTGGATATATATTTATTGCTTACACCAGATAGGGGGCATCTCTACTTACCGCGATTTGAAGAAGCAGTTTATAGAACGATATCTTCCCGAGGAAGAAAAAGTCGAGCAGCTTCAATCAGCGGATTAGTTTTCCTTAAGCTTATTTCACTTGCTGTTTTGCTTACTTAATAGACTTCATCATCTTCATTTTGTACTGAATCTGTATAGATTTGTCATCATCGCTTAGCAATCATGTTAGATCAGAGATTGCGAGGGTCACCTAGATCGAAGAATCATCGACAGTAAGACTAAGGAACAAATTTTTCTAGGCGTAGACAAATTGGTTAGGGGTAAAAATACTTCTTGGAAATTAGGCTCATTGTCATTTCAAAATTTTGGGACTCAGCCTGAATTTGATTTTTTGGATTTTAGTACCAATGTTTTTACACCTGTAATTTTGGGAATCCCCACTATCGGCTTTGGCCCTAGAGATTACAAAATGGCACACATGATCAACGAGCAGTGCCAAGTAAAGCAAATAGTAGATGCTTGCAGTTTTTACACTCGATTGATTGAGAAAATACAAGAAGGCAAATTAATCCGCGAGGGCATACGCTAATTCTTTGTGCGCTAAAATCAATTTAAACCACTTTGTATAGATTTCTGGGTTATGCTGAACGTCAATTTGCAACTCATCTATGCTCGCATATTTCCAGTCCTCCACTTCGTGCTCGTTAATGATTGGTTCCCCATCGTAATGAGCAGCAAGCACGTGATCTATCTCATGTTCGATTAAATTTTTATCGAGACTAGTTTTGTAGGTGAACTTGTATGAAAAAGTTGGTTGCACATCTATACCCATCTCTTCTCTTAATCTGCGCTTACCGGCCGATTCCACGCTTTCGTTCGGTTCAGGATGACTGCAGCAGGTATTTGTCCAAAGCCCTCCGCTGTGATACTTACTAGCAGCTCTTTTTTGAAGCAACATTTCGCCTTTTGAATTGAAGATCAAAACAGAAAATGCTCTATGAAGAAGCCCTTTTTCATGCGCCTCCATTTTCTCCATTGTGCCGATTTGCTTATCATTTGCATCAACTAAAATAACCTTTGTCATTAGATTAAATTTAGTTGGTGTTTTAGGTATGAGTAAGCCAAAATGGAAAGCTTTCTGCGATTGCGGACGCGAATACGTTGCGTAAGCACGATGCTGCTCGGTGTATTTTTAATTTTTTCGAACAATGCTAAGTAATAAAGATATGCCACATACACACCAAAACGTGCACTGCGTGGAAGTTGTTTAATGCCTTCGTAACCAGCGCTAAAATCTAAGGCAATGTCGTCTTCAATTTTTTGCTTGGTACTTTCATCAAACTGTGTGAGATCTACACTGGGGAAATACGTTCTACCCATTTGAGTGAAATCGGCATTTAAGTCGCGCAAAAAATTTATTTTTTGAAAGGCCGATCCTAAGCGCATGGCAGAAGGCTTCAACCGATTATACATTTCTTTGTCGTTTTTGCAGAACACCCGTAACGTCATCAAGCCCACTACTTCGGCAGAGCCTAAAATATATTCTTTTATTCCCTGACTATCGTATTGGGTTTCATTCAAATCCATTTCCATGCTTTTCAAAAACTGATCATACAATTCTTGTTCTATTCCGAATTGGTTTACCGTTTTTTGGAAGCTATTGAGGATTGGATTTAGACTTATTTTTTCTTCGATGGCGCGATACGTATCTTCTTTGAAGCGTTGTAGTAAGGTAGCCTTGTTGTAATCGTGAAAGGTATCCACAATTTCATCGGCAAACCGCACGAATCCATAAATGGAATAGGTGGGGTCGCGCAAATCTTTTTCTAAGCAACGAATACCCAACGAAAAAGAAGTACTATAACTGCGGGTGATCACGCGGCTACAGCGAATACATGCTTTATCGTAGAATTCTTTATTCATTATTTTTCACTACTCACAAATTTAGCTAATCTTCAATCAATATGATTACGACTAGCATGTTTAGATAACTCATCCGCTACGACCTGCCCAGAGATTAACGAGGGGGGCACCCCAGGCCCTGGAACGGTCAATTGACCCGTATAAAACAGGTTTTTGACCTTTTTGTTTATGATCGATGGCTTTAAATTAGCCGTTTGTAAGATAGTATTGGCCAAGCCGTAAGCATTTCCTTTAAATGCATGGTAATCGGAGACGAAATCTGTATGGGCGTAACTTCGTTTGAACACGATTTCATTTCGCCAAGAATCGCCCGTCAGTGACTCAATCCGATCCATCATCAGGTTAAAATACTTTTCGCGAACAGTTTCGGTATCCTCCAAGCCAGGCGCCACGGGCATTAATAAAAAGATATTTTCATGATCTTTTGGAGCAACAGTAGGATCTGTCTTCGATGGTACTGAAACATAAAATAATGGATCTGTGGGCCACTTGGGACTTTCATAAATTTCTTTCGCGTGCTTGCCAAAATCTCGGTCAAAAAACAAATTGTGATGAAGCAGGTTCTTTACTTTTTTAGAAACACCCAAGTAATAGATCAAACTGGAAGGAGCCATTACTCTTTTTTGCCAATAAGCTTCGCTGTATCTGCGGTGTGTTTCCGGAAGAAGGTGTTGTTCTACATGATGGTAATCTGCGCCTGCAACGATGTAATCAATTTCCTTTTGTACCCCATTTATCGTTAATGAATTCGCGTGATCTCCATCCAGGTTAATCTTTTCTACTTCGCTGTTAAATTCAAATTTTACCCCAAGCTCTCTTGCCACCTTCACCATTCCTTCTACGATTTTATGCATTCCGTCCATAGGGTACCACGTACCCAATGCCATGTCCGCATAATTCATAAGTGTGTAAAGTGCAGGGGTTTTGTCGGCCGGTGCCCCGAGAAACAAAACGGGAAACTCGAGTAGTTGAATTAACCTTGGATCTTTAAAGTACTTTTTAACGTAGGCGGTGACCGATTCAAAAACATGGAGCTTAAAAATCCCTTTAGCTAAGTCAATATCCGCCAATTCCATTAAAGATAAGCCCGGCTTATAAACCAATTTGTTGACTCCAACATCGTATTTGTATTTCCCTTCTTTCAAAAATTGTTTTAGGTAGACACTGCTGCCCTTCTCAATACTTTCAAAGAATTGCTCTAATGCAACTTCTCCTGCGGGGATGTCTTTAAAATCAGTTCTCGAAAAGAATACCCGGTAGGAGGGATCAAGTCTTTTTAGATGATAGAAGTCGGAAGGCTTCTTATCAAATAACGCGAAGTATTTTTCAAACACATCTGGCATCCAATACCAGCTTGGACCCATGTCAAATACAAATCCATCTGATTCAAACTTTCGCGCCCGGCCTCCAGCTGAAGAATTTTTTTCAAACACAGTCACATCAAAGCCCTTTTTTGCCAAGCACGAGGCTGCTGACAGCCCCGCGAACCCAGAACCAATTACTGCTACTTTTTGCATATTCATTAATACCCTATAAAACAAAAAAATCCTTCCGAGGTTCGAAAGGATTTTTCTAAAATTCTGCTTAATAATTTCTATTCGTAACCAATCAATTTTTTTTGAATCTCTTTTCGAGCGTGAAAAATCCTATTTTTTACCGTCCCGATCGGTAATTTTAGATGTTCTGCTATTTCATGATACTTGTATCCCGTAGTGTGCATTTTAAAAGGAATCAATAACTCGTCTTTAAGATTATTTACGTTTCTCCACACTTCCTTAAATTCAATACTGCCCTCTGGGCGGTTGAATGTGTGTGTGTCTTCGACATTCAAATGATAGAGTTCTTTTGTGCTATCCGTAGAGGTGCGCTCTCTCTTATTTTTTCTATAGTTATTAATATAAGTGTTACGCATAATGGTGAAAAGCCATCCTTTGAGATTTGTGTCTTCTCTAAATTTATTCCGATACATCAAAGCTTTTAAAATCGTGTCTTGAACTAAATCAAGAGATTCTTCCCGGTCGCGGGTGAAGCGGTGCGTGAATCCACGAAGCGTAGGACGCAGTGTGGAGATTTGTTTGTCAAAGTCTGCTGCTGTCATATTTGTTCAATTATTTTTATTGATCGTTGAACAAATATAGGTAATAAGAATGATAACAAATATTTTTGTTTAATTAATTAAGTATTTAGTTAAACATATTGCATATTTTGTAATATCTCCCTGAGCGCCAGCACGTTAGGGAATATCTGGATGTTCTTAGGAAGTTCAACAGAAGTCTTTTTTAGTGCATAACCGGTAATCAAAATCTGGCAGTTAGGTAAATCGCTAGAAAGCTGGTCAAGATATTTCTGCATATCGCCAGGTTTTGGCCCGGCCGTCAGTGCGGTGACAACTAAGTCTGGCAGGTGTTCATGGCAAGCAGAAATCATCGACTTATATGGCACTGTTTGCCCTAAGTAATAAGTCCTGATTCCTAACTTTTTTATGATGTAATGATAAAAAAGCAATCCCAGCTCGTGCAGCTCGGTCTCACGCAGATATAAAACAGCTTTTTTTTCTGTCTTTGGCGCAAGCGGCAACGCATCAATCGCCACGATAATTTTTTGGCGGATTAAATGAGAGATGAAGTGCTCTTGGGCGGGTGTTATGTTATCCGTTAACCATAGCACGCCTATTTTTTCCATAAATGGATAAACAATCTCTAACATGGTTTTTTCAAACCCGAACTTCAGCGCAAGCGAACCAAGGAGTTTTTCGAACGTTTCCTCTTCCATATCGATCATTGCCACGATCAATTGCTCGATATAAATCCCGATGTCGTTTTTAGTCTCGCTTAGTTCGGCTACTTGCTGATTTATTTCATCGAGACTAAGTTTTACTATTTTAGAGATTTTGACGCCATTGTTATTTAAGATGGAAACGTTAATGATTTTTTTTAGGTCATTGTCTGAATAAAAGCGTATGTTGGTGGTGGTGCGATGGGGCTCTATCAATTGATGCCGTTTTTCCCAAATGCGGATCGTATGGGCCTTAATTCCCGATAACTGCTCTAATTCCTTGATTGAATATTTGCCCATTGTTTTGGTCTAAAGTCTAAACAAAAACAGCCAGAATCATAAATTGTTAGATTGGGGCATTATTCTTTAAAATGAAAGTCCAAAAATGGCAGGAAGGGAGTAGATGGTTCGAGATCCAAAAGTGGACGCCCTTTAACTTTCAAATCGAAGCGTGGGACGCTTACTTGGGCGGATTTAGTGGTATAGTCAACGCCCCAACGGGCAGCGGCAAAACGTATTCGTTATTGCTTCCTATTTTGCTAGAAGCTAAATTGGATCCCGAGCGTAGGTCAAAAGGGCCGCGTGCTATTTGGATCACACCTATTCGTGCCTTGGGGAAGGAAATAGAGCTATCCGCCAATCGCGCAATCAAGGGCATGGCCATCCCCTGGAAAGTAGGCGTTCGATCAGGAGATACTTCCACTAAAGAGCGCGTGAAGCAAAAAGAAAGTCCACCGGAGTTTCTAATAACAACTCCCGAAAGTTTGCATCTCTTGCTTTCGCAGAAAGGAACTGAAGAATATTTTAAAAATATGCGTGCTATTGTGGTTGACGAGTGGCATGAACTAGTGGGGTCAAAGCGAGGTGTATTGATGGAGTTGGCGCTTTCGCGGATGAAAAAGCTGGCTCCCGACTTAAAAATTTGGGGCATATCGGCCACCATTGGCAACATGGAACAATCCATTCAGGTATTGCTAGGTGATTACTTTCAACAAAACAGATATAAAGTCATCAAATCCACTATTGAAAAGAAAGTGGAGATTGTTTCAATTTTTCCTGATGAATTGGAGCGGATGCCCTGGTCTGGGCATTTGGGAATTCACTTATTGGAAAAAGTTATTCCCATCATCCAAGCCAGCAAGAGCACACTCATCTTTACAAATACGCGATCGTTCGCAGAAATTTGGTATCAAAAAATCTTGGCGATCGCGCCAGAACTATCGGGAATTTTGGCCATGCATCACGGATCCATCAGTGCCACTACGCGCAATTGGGTGGAAGAGCAACTGCACGCTGGCAAATTGAAAGCAGTCGTTTGTACTTCCAGTTTAGATTTGGGTGTAGATTTTCGTCCGGTGGAAACCATCATACAAGTGGGCAGCCCCAAAGGCGTAGCGCGATTCTTGCAACGCGCAGGTAGAAGCGGCCACCAACCAGGAGCGGTGAGCCGCATTTACTTTTTGCCAACAAACTCATTGGAGCTTACAGAAGCAGCCGCATTGCGCGAAGCGATCGATCGGAAGATTGTTGAAGACCGCTTGCCTTATCTTCGATCGTTTGATGTACTGGTTCAATACTTGGTTACCCTCGCGGTGGGAGATGGCTTTCGCCCGCAAGAAATTTTGAAAGAGGTGAGAGGAACGGCCAGCTATTCATCGATTACGGAAGAGGAGTGGATTTGGTGTCTGAATTTTATTACCACCGGTGGCGCAGCGTTGACGGCCTATGATGAGTATAGAAAAGTATTGGTGGACGAGGGAGTTTACAAAGTAGAGAGTAGGGCAGTGGCGCAGAAGCATCGGCTCAGTATCGGCACAATTGTAGGCGATGCACTGATGCATGTGAAATTTGTTTCGGGAAAATACTTGGGTACGATTGAAGAATATTTCATTTCCAGTTTGCATATCGGGGATGTGTTTTGGTTTGCCGGGCAAAGTTTGGAATTGGTTCGAATTAAAGAAATGGAAGCTCACGTGCGAAAATCTAAGCGCAAGTCGGGCAAAGTACCCTCTTGGCAAGGTGGGCGCATGCCTCTTTCTTCTCAGCTCAGCGAAATGATTCGATTTAAAATTGATGAGGCGGCCAACGGAAAAGAAGCTGATGACGAGATGAAGTTTTTAAAGCCATTGATGGAATTACAAAAGAACCGATCGCACCTGCCTAACAAGAATGAATTTTTGATTGAATATTTTCAGACCACCGAGGGCTATCACGTGGTGATGTATCCTTTTGAAGGCCGCAATGTGCATGAAGGGTTGGGTGCATTGATGGCTTATCGTATTTCTAAAATCATACCTATCACTTTTTCAATAGCAATGAACGACTACGGTTTTGAGCTGCTGTCGGATCAACCTATTCCAATTGAAGAAGCGGTGGAAACCAATGTGTTGGGAATTGAAAGCCTATCTACGGATATTTTTGCCAGCATTAACTCTACAGAAATGGCCAAGAGAAAATTCCGCGACATTGCCGCCATAGCTGGGTTGGTTTTTAAGGGGATGCCCGGAAAAAAAGTGAAGGAAAAACATTTGCAATCTTCTTCTCAACTTTTCTTTAACGTGTTTCATGAGTATGAATCCGATAATTTATTGCTCTTGCAAGCCTTTGAAGAGGTGATGGATTTTCAATTGGAAGAAGCGCGATTGCGGCAGGCATTGGAAAGAATTGCACATCAGAAAATCATTATAACAAGACCCGAGAAACCCTCCCCTTTTGCATTTCCAATATTAGTTGATCGAACTAGGGAAAAACTTACTTCCGAAAAGCTGGAAGATCGGATCCGAAAAATGAAGGTAGAGTATGGTGCTGACTAAATAAGTTTGATATTGTCGAAGAAAATTAAAAACGCATTGTAAACACCGTCTTCACATCTAACTCCGATTCAACACCCAACGTGCCGTTGTGCATTTGCATGATCTGGCGAGATAGCGCGAGGCCAATGCCTGACCCAGTTTTTTTGGTGGTGAAAAAGGGAACAAAAATCCGTTGGATGGCTTCGGGAATAATACCAGGACCGTTGTCAATCACTTCGATGGTAATGGCGTTACCATTGTATTTTCCTACCACTTCTATTTTCGCGTTTTCTGTTTGATAAAGGGCTTCCACTGCGTTTTTTATCAGGTTGATTAATACTTGCCCAATCATTTCTTCATCAATCTCTAGTGTCAAGTAATCCGACTCACACACAAGGCTAAGTTGTATTTTAGTCTTTTTTATTTCGGGTCTCATCAGCGCCACGCCTCTTTCCAATAAATCTTTCAGTTTCACGATTTTTATTTTCGGCTGCGGCAGCGATGTGTATTCGCGGTAAGCATCAATGAACTGAATCAATCCCTTGCTTCGGTTTTCGATGGTGCTCAATCCTTCGCGCAAGTCTTCTGCGCTTTCTGTTTTCAGTTCGTAATTGTGTTCTCTCTTCACCATATCCTGATCCAAAATTTCCCGTAAGGTAGAAGTGAGAGAAGAAATAGGAGTGATGGAGTTCATAATTTCGTGGCGCAACACACGTGTCAGATTTTGCCAGGCCTCTAGCTCTTGCTTTTGCAATTCTGTTTGAATGTTTTGCAATGTCACCACCTTCACCGTATTTCCGCGTATGCGTAATTCTGTTGCCTGAATCGTCAACAAAAATTCGTTGCCCACCTTGTACATACTACTTTTGCCGGGCTCTGCTTGGCTTAGTGATTCGAACAGGCTTGGGTTTTGTTTGGCGAGTTCATTAATGTTTTTCAAGTTTGTGGAACCAATAAATCGCTTGGCATTGGCATTCATCAGCTGCACTTCACCTTCCGCATCAAACGAAATAATACCTGTGCGCACCTGTTGAACAATCGTATTTAAATATTGCCAACTTTCTTCTTTTTCAGAACGTGCCTTGCGAAAGGCCTCCATTACTTCGTTGAACGATGTGTTGAGTTCGCGAAAGCTTTTGCCCAACTTATTGTCGGTAGCAAAGCCCGACACGAAATCGGAGTATTTTACAGATTCCAAGAAACGGGTGAGCTTGCGATTGGTTTGGGAGGTGAAACGGAACAGCTCTATCAACTGAAATAGAATGATGAGCACGGTAAGCCCCGCAGCAAAAATCATATTTGGCCTGCCGAACATGTACATCACCAACCCAACAGATAATGCCAGTAAGCCCACGCGAAAAGCTACCCGAAATCGAAAGTCGTTGAACATCAAATTGATTTGTTAATTATTTAATTCGTTTATTCGTTGATCAAGTATCACTAATTTCTCTATGCAGTTTTGACGAATTAAGTAATTACCGAATCACCGAATTATAATCCATGTTTCTCCAGCCTCCGATAAAGTGACGATCGGGTCAACCCCAATTCGCTGGCAGCTTGTGTGATATTTCCATTGTATTTTTTCAACACTTTGCGAATCAAGAGTTTTTCGACTTCATCTAAATTATACTGATCCAAACTCATAGCCTGATCACTTTCTTTGTTGTTGGACGCGGTAAAATTAAAATCTTCTGGCTGCAAAACAGACGAGTTGCTCAAGATGACCGCCCGCTCCAAAGAGTGCTGCAACTCGCGAATGTTGCCTGGCCACGGATGTTTATTCATGCGAGCCATTGCACCGTCACTTATTTTGGTGATGTCCTTACCATATTTTGACGAGTAGTACCTCAAAAAATGATTTGCCAGTAATGGAATATCTTCAATGCGATCGCGCAAGGAGGGTATCTGAATTTCGATGGTGTTGATTCGGTACAGTAAATCTTGGCGGAAGCGATTTTCCCTTACCATGTCATAGAGCGGCAAGTTAGTTGCACAAATCAATCGGATGTCAATGGCAGTGTCTTTGTTAGCGCCCACACGGCTCACTTTTCTGTTTTGTAAAACCGTTAACAACTTTGCTTGCAATGGCAGGGAGAGATTTCCGATCTCATCTAAAAATAGTGTGCCTTTGTTAGCCAACTCAAATCGCCCCGGGCGATCTTCCTTTGCATCGGTGAAAGACCCTTTCTTGTGCCCGAATAGTTCGCTTTCAAAAAGTGTTTCTGTAATGGAGCCGAGATCTACGCTTCCAAATGTTTCGGCCTGCCTCGCGGAATTGCGGTGAATGGCTCTTGCGATCAATTCTTTTCCCGTTCCATTTTCTCCTAAGATCAACACATTTGCGTCCGTCTGCGCAACACGCTCGATGGTCTGAAAAATCCGTTGCATGCTTTGGCTTTGGCCAATAATGTCACTGAATTTTTCGTTCTGTGCTTTGTTGATTTCCTGATTTTTTATTTTCAGGGTTTCGATTTCATCACGTGATTCGCGCAGGCGCATGGAAGAATAAAGTGTAGCCAGTAGTTTTTCATTTTCCCACGGCTTCAAAACAAAATCGGTAGCGCCTGCTTTGATAGCTTTCACCGCCATTTGCACATCGCCATACGCGGTTATTAAAACCACCACCGCTGATGGATCGATACCTAAAATTTTTTCCAACCAATAATATCCTTCGCTGCCGCTGCTCACATCTTTGGTAAAATTCATGTCCAGCAAGATCACATCATAGTCTTCTTGATTCATCAGACCGGGTAACGCTTCAGGATTTTTTTCTATATCCACTTGAGCAAAGTGCCGCTTCAAATACATCTTGGCAGCCTTCAGCAAGTCTTCGTTATCATCTACGATAAGAATTTTTCCTTGTTTAGATTCTTGCATTTTTTATTGGTTTAGAATTTGGCCACAAGCTTCAGGCTACACGCTGCAAATGCCTCGGTTCTGATGGACAGCTTGAGGCTTGCGACCGCCCGGCAATTCTTTTCAACACTTCTTAAACCCATAAATTCTTATAGTTATAATGAACAGCTTGCGGCCTTTGCCCAGAGGCTCAAAGCGAATTATATCCACCCATTCACAATATTTATACCGAAAGCCGAATTCCACCTTGCTGACTTAAATTGCGAATAGCACTTGGTCAAATCTATCAATTATCGTCCGCAATCGAACACTTGAGTTCAGATATGAACTCTAATTTTAAGGAAATAAATGCAAATTGCAGCCTAGTAGAGGAAATCCACGGTTGGCACACTTGTTGGCAATAGCTGCCCGAACTTGATAGATCATAATGGACAAACAAATCAAAAAGAAATTTTGGACAGTAAAGAGGATTGGAATGTATGTCGGCATTGCTGCATTGGTTACGTTCATCGGCTATCAATTTATTTTTGGAGACAGACGGTCAAAACTTAAAATCGAGAAAGATAAAATTACCATCTCAGAAGTGAAGATGGGTCAGTTTAAAGAATACATTCCTCAAACAGGAACGGTAGAGCCGAGTCGCACTGTATACTTGGATGCGATTGAAGGAGGAAACATTAGGCGTATTGTTCGCGAAAGCGGAGCGCTCTTAAAAAAGGGTGATCCAATTTTAGAGTTGACCAACTTGAATCGTGAGCTTTCCGTATTGCAGCAAGAAGCATCGTTCAACGAGAGTATCAACCGCGCGCGTGAAACTAAGTTGAACATCATGCGAAACGATTTGGAGCAACGCCAAACGCTTGCTTTGATAGACAATCAATTGCAAATTTTAGAGCCGCAATTTAGAAGACAAAAGCAATTGTTCGAAAAGAAGTTAATCGCCCGACAGGATTTTGAAAGGACTGAGGCAGATTATAAATATAATGTAGAGCGTAAGAGAATTACCTATGAAGTTTATCGGAATGATTCCATTGATCGTATTCGTCAGTTGAAAGCCGTGTCTCGATCGGAACAACAAATGACGTTGAGTTTGGATGGTGTTAGTAAGATATTGGATAACCTTCTTATCAAATCACCCATCGATGGCCAGCTTTCTACGCCTCACTGGGAAATCGGGCAGGCAGTAAGTACTGCACAGCGATTAGGCCAAGTCGACTTAGTAGGTAGCTACAAAGTGCGTGTCCCGATTGACGAATTATATCTCCCAAAAATCTCTTCTGGTTTACCCGCGACAACAGATTTTGCGGGGAAGACCTACAACTTATCGATCACCTATATCTATCCAACTATTCAAAATGGAAGATTTGAAGTAGACATGAATTTTGTTGGCGAAACACCACAAGGAATCAGACGCGGACAATCTCTTCGGATGAGAGTGGAATTAGGACAACCATCGCAAGAGTTATTGTTACCTATTGGCGGATTTTATAAAGATACCGGTGGCAATTGGGTGTTCATTATGGATGGAGAGAATAAGGCCGTCAAGCGCAATGTAAAATTAGGCAGGAAGATGGGTTCTGAGTTTTTTGAAGTGTTGGAAGGCTTGAAGCCGGGCGACCGAGTGATCACTTCTTCTTACGAAAACTTTGGAAACAATGAAGTATTGCTGGTAGATTAATGCAACTAAACAACTTTTTATGCGTCTTATGATGCAATGACTGGTAACTTTTGAAAGAATTGTAAGTAGTATAGTAAACTAAAATAGAACTCGAACCATCAAATTTAAAATCATACCCCATGATCAAATTAAAAAACCTCGAAAAAATTTACACGACAGAAGAAGTTGAGACCACCGCGCTCAATAGCATTAACATGGAAATTAAAGATGGCGAGTTTGTGGCCATTATGGGTCCGTCAGGTTGTGGTAAATCAACGTTACTTAATATCTTAGGTTTGTTGGACAACCCATCGGGTGGTGAGTATCATTTTGGAGAACACGAAGTGGCCAAATTCTCTGAGCGCCAGCGTGCTCAGTTGCGAAAAGGATCAATCGGCTTTGTTTTTCAAAGTTTCAATTTGATTGATGAATTGACGGTGTTTGAAAATGTAGAGCTTCCTTTATTGTATATGAAAGTTCCCTCTGACGAAAGAAAGAAAAGAGTAGAGCAGGTACTAGAGCGCATGAACATTATGCACCGGAGAAATCACTTCCCTCAACAGTTATCTGGTGGACAGCAGCAACGTGTAGCAATTTCACGAGCCATTGTAGCAAAACCCAAAGCAATATTGGCCGATGAGCCCACCGGCAATTTGGATTCTGTAAACGGTGAAGAAGTAATGAAGTTGCTTTCAGAATTGAATGGCGAAGGAACTACGATCATCATGGTGACTCACTCACCTTACGATGCCAACTACGCACACCGAATCATCAACTTGTTTGATGGAAAGGTGGTAACAGAAAACATCAAAGAGCAATTTCATATATAAACCCGATAGCTATCGGGATCGAGATCATAGGTTTAGTTTAGGTAAGAAAAGCCCGTTTCAATAGAGACGGGTTTTTTTTATGGTTGTTTGGCAAGGTTTCTTTAGAACACTATATTTGGCCGAATTAGCCAAATCATAGCTTATGAAAAAGACGATTTCCTATTTAATTTTACTTGTAGTGTTATCCGTTGGTGCGAATGCCAACAATATACGTGTGAATACTGCCGTGCTAAACGGGCAGAATATTCCTGGCGGGTTCACTTTTGTGAGTTTTAATATGCTTTGGGACAACTCTTGGAGAACTAGTTCAGGCCCAAACAATTGGGACGCTGCCTGGGTGTTTGTAAAATACAGAATTGAAAGTGGTCCTGGGTGTACAGTAACAGGAAACTGGCTACCCGCCACATTAAGTAATGTCAACGGAGACCATTCTGTAACAACTAATAATGGTGTAGCGCCTGCCTTCGCTGCTGCTGCGGACAATACCGGGGTTTTTGCCTATAGAGCCGCGGATGGCACCGGTAATATTAACTGGGGCGATGTTCGTTTGCGCTGGAACTATGGAGTAGATGGATTGGCTTCAGGTTGTGTAGTTACCATAAAAGTTTTTGCGGTAGAAATGGTGCACGTGCCTAGTGGTAGTTTCTTTGTCGGGGATGGAAGCGTAACATTTAGTGGACAATTGCGCAATGGTCCAACAAACACAGCCTATCAAATAACCGGTGAAGGTGCCGTTACGCTTGGCGGCCTTACCGCTGGTAGTTTGAACAACAGCAATGGATCTCAAACCGTTGCTGATGATTTTAATAACGTAACAACACAAACGCTACCAGCTACCTTTCCAAAGGGGTTTGCTGCGTTTTATTCAATGAAATATGAAATTAGTGCAGAACAATATGCTGAGTTCCTAAATGTACTTACCGTAACGCAGCAATTGGCAAGGCATGCAGCAACAGTTGTAAATAGGTATATTAACAATGGAGTAACTCCGCCTAACCGAAATGCTGTAAAATGTTCAATTTTACCAACAGGGGGAACGCCCGGTACCTATGGAAGTGATCTGAACAACAATAATATCTATAATGAAACAGCCGATGGACAAAACATCGCGATAACTAATTTAAGTAGTCAGGATATTCTTGCATACTATGATTGGGCAGGGCTACGTCCCATGACAGAATTAGAATTGGAAAAAATGGCTCGGGGCAATCTGCCGGCTGTGCCTAATGAGTTTGCATGGGGTTCTGCTACGCTCTATGCCACGTCTTATGCTGCTTTGACAAACTCTGGGGCAGGCAATGAACTTCCTAATTCGCCAAGCACTACCCTTGGTAATGCAAACTATTCTTTAACCAATGTTGGTATTGGTGGCCCATTTCGTGTAGGAATATTTGCGACAGCAACATCTTCGCGCGTTGCTGCAGGGGCAAGTTATTATGGAATTATGGAGCTAACCGGCAATGCCTGGGAAATGCCTGTGGGACTCGGGCATGTTGCCGGCAGATCATTTACAGGTCTTCATGGAAATGGTAACATCAGTGCAACAGGATTTGCTAATGTTGATAACTGGCCGGGTGCTAATGGCAATAGTTCATGGACAACGTCAAATGCTGGCGTAAATGCAGGTTCAACGCAAGCCGCTGGAATGATGTTTCGTGGGGGTTCTTGGTTCCAACCCAATTGGTTAAGAGTTTCAGATAGGGATTACTCAAGTTGGCCTGGACTAAACGCACGTGAGAATAGAATTGGTGGAAGGGCAGTTAGAACAGCACCTTAAACCAAAGCTTTCGCTTTGAAACTATTTATAAAGATATTTTTTGCTTCGGTAGGGTTTCTCTACACTTCAACTTCTTTTGCCCAATACACAGGTGACAGTGCCGATGGTTTTAGTAATACTATTGGGTGTATCCAAAATTTAAATGGAGCAACCGGCTTCATCCCAGAGCCGATCGTAGGTTCTCCAATTTTTTGTGCTTTTGCATCGGAGGCCTATTCGATTACAGTCGCTGGTGCAACACCAACTACTACTTACACTTGGGCAGTACCGGCTGGCTCTACAATCACCTCTGGCCAAGGGACGAACTCCGTGCTGATCACCTTTGGCGGAGTTGCCGGAAATGTTAGTGTTGATGTAATGAATGAGTGCTCAACCATTATTGTTTTGCTCCCGGTAACGGTTGGCGGTTGCCAGTTTTTTGCAGGTGGGGATAATGATGGATTTAGCAATGTCATTGGTTGTATCCAAAATTTAAATGGCGGCAGCGGCTTTATTCCAGGGCCAATAGTAGGTTCAACAACGTTTTGTGCATTTGCATCGGAGGCTTATATGATTACAGTCGGTGGTGCAACACCAACTACTACTTACATCTGGTCAGCTCCAGTCGGGTCTACGATCACTTCGGGCCAAGGGACGAACTCTGTGCTGATCACGTTTGGCGGGGTTGCCGGAAATGTCAGTGTTGACGTAGCGAATGAATGCTCAACGATTAATGTTTTTCTTCCGGTAACGGTTGGCAGTTG
>JBBSCN010000057.1:0-16572 GCA_038250265.1 Cytophagales bacterium
TCACAAACAAACCGTTCGACAAAGTCAAAGATTTTACAGCCTGATTTGAAGGGCCGTCAATAGTAAAGGGGGAATTAAAAGAAGCCGTAGTAGCAATGGAAGATCCTTTGTTAACAAGGATGGAATAAAATTGAGGAACATCGCCTCCGCTACTCGCCAAGGTCATTGAAGTAGAACCAATTAAATTCAATTGAATTCGATCTTGAGTTGCAATGGTGCCAGCCTTGAACCCGCTAAAGCCTACACCTGTCGTATTTTGTCTGAAATTTCCACTCAAATTAATAGTGTGAGTAAGCGGAGTAGTTCCGGGAGTGCCAACACGAACGAGTGCGTTAAATCCATTGCCAATAATTAAATCTCTAGCAATGTTTACTGTTCTTGCCGTGCCCGTATTACCAAATCGGATTTCCCCGCCACCACCACTATCATTTCCGTTTGCATTAGATCGAAACATTCTCAAATTTCTCCCCACCGTAATGTCTCCTGTGGCACCCGTATTTAAAAGCAGATTAATATTTCCCAACAATTCAAAGTCACCATTGGTGGTGATGTTGTTTGTGATCGTGGAGTTTTTGTTTTGATTTCCCCAGCCATCCGTCACCACTGTTAAATTAGGGAATGAGGCCGGCATGTTATTATAGGTAGCATTAGCAAGCGTACTTTCATACACCATGTACGATGAATCTTGCAAATTGAAATCACCTAGGTCTACGCCTGTGAAAGTTGGGTCAGACAAATTACCACCTGTACTTCTGTTCCAAAACATACCTTCGCCTGATACTTTGGCTCCGCTGGCAATAGACCCCTGCGTCCCAAGGTTATTCAAACAAAGCGTAGGGCGAAATTGAAAATTTCTAAAATAAACACGCGTTGTAGGGTTATTGCTACCATTTAGCATTTGCGTAAATCGAATCTCGGCAACTGCTTGGTTTGCAGTATTGATTGCAACTCCATGAGGAAATCCATTACTACCAGCCGGATCACCGAAGGGAACCCAACCAATCACGGCAATGTCACCAGCCACAGGCGAAACCGCACCTGTGCCTGCTTGTCTGCTATCATGAACACCAAACGCACCGGCACCAAATGTCCATAAGTTGTTTGTAGTCCAAGGGGTAGCCCAAGCATCAAGTAACGTACGTGTGTAAAAAATACGCACGGCACCCGTAAATCTTGTAGTCGCTCCTGCTGTATAATTGGCATTTTCCAACGTAAATCCTGATCCTGATCCATTAAATGTAATTGTGTTACTGGCTTCAACAACTTTGTTAACGTCATTTTCAAATGAACGAGTGAAGGGCGAAACATCCAATACTTTACCCGGAACGTAAAGAGTTTCTGTTCCCCCAACGTCTCCATCTACATAGTTAAACGAATAGAAAACCAAAGGAAGCGTTGTAAAATTGGAGTGGGTAACTCTCCAATAATAACCCAAAATATTTCCTCCGCCTGTTAGATCGGTGGTTTGTAGTATACCGTTAACGGGGTTAATGTTGATCAACCCATCATCGCTAAAGGCTGTGAATGTGGCCGTAACGGGAGTGTATTTTCCTGAAACACCCAACGGAAACGTGAGCGTTTCGTTGGCATCCAAGTAAAGTTCAACTCCTCCATCAGAGGCATTGCCAGAAGTTTGAATCATTTTTGTTATACTGAAGGGTGACCCTGCAATTGTAGCCGCAACTCCATTAAGCGTTAACTTTCGTGTGTTGATATTGAAGACGCCCGTTGTTAATGTTAATGTCCGCAACACCGTTAGATTTCCCGTTGCCAACGTTATGCCAACCGCATTATTTATCTCCACATTATGGATGAAAGAAGAGGATGAGTTTAGTGTTTGGGCAAGGCTACCGTCCAGCAACAATCTTCCGGTGCTGGCTGCTTTTCCAATCGTTCGCCCGCTTCCTAAAGTTACTGTACTCCTCGCAGCCGCGATAAACGAAGCATAATCAAAAATTCCGTTGGAAATTGTAAGCGTTCCGTTTACTTGCAAAGCTGCATTCGGGCTTGGCCTGCCTGCATTAATCACAACTTCATCAGTCGAGTTCGCCTTGTTGATTGTTAAATTATTAAACGTTTGAGTAGCCGATGTATTTGCAAAAATTAAAGAGCCAACACCTGCTCCGTTGATAGTAGTTGTGTTAGTGCCATGGGTATAGGTTGCTCCATTCTGTATTTCAAAATTACCGCCTATTGTAACATCCGCATTGTTAGTTGTAAAAATGGCATCGTTTTCAATACTGAAATCATTTAAAACCACCAATGGTTGTATGCCAAGGGTTTGCGCAGCGGGAAATGCGCCAATGCCAGAGGTAGTACCTAGCAATTGAAGGTTACGCACTCCTCCTGTTCCCCGTAAGATCACATTCCAGAAAGGGGCCCGGGAAGTTATCCGATAATTGATGCCATTGTTAGCCTCCATGATTACCGTGCCTCCTGTAACACTTATGTTTGCAGGATCTGAATTGATAAAAATTGTTCCTCGCAAACCACCTGTGCCTGTTGATGCTGGGTTTTGAATGGTCAATGTTCCACCGCTCATGTTAAAGACGTTGCCCGTATAGGTTAAACTAAAGACAGCGAAATCAGTATTCACCGTGCCCCCCGTCAAAATGACATTGCCACCTGATTGGATGTAGCTTCCAACAGCTCCTGCCCCATCAGTTGAGGTGCGAATTGCTCGGAGTGTGAGGGTTCCTCCGTCCACCAAAATAACCCCATCATCGCGTAGTGTAATCCCACTATCAATAGTGTTAGCGGTAAGTGAACCTGAGCTAACACGAACTGTACCATACGCAACAATTGCATTGCCTCCCGTTTTGGAAACATCTCCGCCATTAACCCACAAGCGGGCGCCTTCCGATACATTGTAATTTCCTGTATTGTTAAGCAACACAGATACGTTCGCACCAATTGATAAAGTGCCAAAGATCAATCCAACAGCATTTGCATTTGTTGCGAGTTGAGGTGTATTTCCATGGTTTTCGTTGGCATAGCCAAATAAACTAAAATTAGAAGGAGCGGAGGCTGATACAGAGGCAACATACGTGTCGTTGGTTCCTTTATTTATTTCAATTCGATAAAAACGTGTTTCTCCATTGCAGGTCACGGCTTGGTCGCGCGAAGAACTTAACAAGTTGAGGTCTACCATTCCCTCGTTCGTGTCAGAATTAATAAGGCTGGCATTGATTCGCACGGTAAAATACGAAGTACCATTATTGACAAAGTCGCCAAACAAATTGAATTCATGTCGCGTACTCGAACTTACCGTTCTGATTCCACCATTCGTGGCAACTGTGACATGCCCGTTTACAATAAATGTCCTATTCTGGGGAGCAGCGCCATCTTCAAATTGTAAGCGGCCTTGGGTGATGGTTAAATCACCGTTTAATGTAATGTTGCTTTTTAGCACTGCGGCATTAGCCACCGCATTCATATTTATTACCATATTATTGAAGGTGCGTGGTGTACTCAACAACATGCCCGTCCCGTTTATTTCCAACGTGCCTCCCACGGCATTGTCAGCAAAATTCGTGGCCGTGCCACTCGGGAAATTATCAGTGGCTCCAGCAATTTTTATTCTCCCAGTACCGGAAATGGTAGCGAAGCTATGCCCTGTGCTAGCCAATATATCTAGCGTACCGATCACGTTCATGCTATTTACTTGCGTGTTATTCACGTTCATAGTAATTGTTCTACCAGAAGTTATCACCACATCATCGGCCACCCCAGGGATAGCATTGGTTGGATTTACATAGAGGGGGAATAAGCTGCCATCTGATGTCCACGAAAGTGGATTGTCCCAGTTACCACTTTGGTAGCTATACCAAGTCTGTCCGTAGGCTCCGGGCGTACCTATAGTAAAATAATACGTATCGTTGCCAAGTGGTTGCGGTGTGGAGGGGCCGGTAAAAAAAGCAACACCTGGAGCGCTTCCGCCAGGTCTTGTCCAAATCCCCGTTGATTCTCGTTGATACCAAAAGGTGTTATAACTAGCGATTGGCTCCACCCCAGAAACATCGCCAGGAGTGAAATAAGTGAATTGTCCATTTGTAAAGGTGGTCGCTATTCCATTACCCGAAACAGCTAATCTAAAGGTGCGCTTCAATCTTCCGGGTGCATCTGCTGATAGGATCGCTTTGGCAGCCAATCTGCTGTTTGTAGTTGGAGCATTGGTTATGTTGGGTAAATTGACCGGGGAGTATCCATTAACGGCTGTTCCGATAGGAAAAAGAAATTGCCAGGTGGCTGTTGTTCCATTGTTTACTTTTACCACTTGCCCTGTAAGAGAAGAGGTTCCGTCTGATTGAATATAGCGTAAAGCAGATGGCGCAGCAACCACCGCTGTGTTACCGAATGTAAAATCGCTTCCGTTCAATATTAAAAGACCGTCAGCAGTCCAATTCAATGTGCCATTCACTCTAACGCTACTAGTTAGATTTACATTTGCAGAAGCCGTTGTACTCATCCGCAGGTTATTGAACGTTGAAGTGCCCGCTCCGCCAATCGATTTAGTGCCTCCTAACAAAATGAAAAGCTGCGCTGTTGCACCATTGTCAGAAAAATTAATCGTTCCATCGTTCTCTAAGTTTCCGGTCAGATTAATTGTATGTCCCCCACCTGCGGTAGCACCCGATAAAAAGAAGCCTCCGGTAATTGTTAAATTATTGGAAATATTAATCGTGCGGGTGGTGGTATTATTACCAAATAATACTGAGCCACCAGTAATGACAAGGTTGTGAAAAGTAGCAGTTGTTGCATTATTACCGGCAATGGTTTTAACCCCAGCTCCGCCAAAAGTCACCGTGTTTGCACCAGCCGCAAAAGTTGCTCCAATATTAACAATAAAGTCTCCCTCTAAATTAGTGTTTGCTCCAGCCGTAAAGGTCCCTGCCGCTAGCGTAAGTGCACCACTCCCGTTAAAAGTGGTTGGGGCGGTAAAATTTCCTGTGGTTTGGGTAAATGCTGCCACGTTAATCGCTGTCGTACTACCGACAACCGAAAGCGTAAGTGGGGCGGTACCCGATTTGGTTACAACAAGGTTATTGAATATTTGAGTTACCGATGTTCCGTTTATTTGTTGAGGGCCAGTTGTTCCATTAAAGTTTACGGTGCTTGACCCTGGAGAAAATGGGCTATTATTATTTGTCCAGTTACCAGCAACGTTTAGCGTAATTACGCCAGAAACACTCAGCGTACCTGCAGATTTGTCAATCACCAAATTGGTGAAAGGCTGGGGCGTGAGTATTCCATTAATCGCCTGAACACCTGCACCGTTGAAAGTAACAGTATTACCACCACCCGGAATGACGGTCCCTCCGTTATTCGTAAAATCGCCACCAACGTTGGTATTGGCTCCGGCTGTGTAAATTCCAGCCGTAAGAAGAACGTTACCAGAAATATTCACCGTAGCAGGAGCTGTAAAGTTACCTAATTGACGAGTTAGGTTAACCACATTAAGGGTGGTCGTACTTCCACCTACGGTTAATGTGTTGCCTGATTTATTTATTACTAGGTTGTTGAATGTCTGGGAGGCAAAACTGCCATTGATAACTTGTGCATTCCCTCCCGTAAAAGTTACCGTACCAACTCCTGGGTTGAATGTTACCCCATTATTAGTCCAGTTAACCGCCACGCTTGTATTTGCCCCTGCATTGAATGTTCCGGCTGTCAACGTGATCGAGCCGTTGGCTATCACAGAGGCGGTGCTTACACTCAAAGAGCCACTCGCCTTGTTAGCAATTAAGTTGTTAAATGTTTGGGTAGCGGCTGTACCATTGATGGCCTGTGCACCTGTTCCGTTGAAAGTTATTGTATTGCCGCCAGGAGTAAAGGCTCCTCCATTGTTAGTAAAGTCTCCGCCTACGTTGGTACTGGCTCCAGCGGTGTAAGTGCCGGCCGTGAGTGTAATAGTACCTACCGCATTCAGTGTTGCCGGTGAAGTAAAATTGCCTAATGTTTGAGTAAGGTTAACCACATTAAGGGTGGTCGTACTTCCAGCTACGGTTAATGTGTTGCCTTTATTGATAACCAAGTTGTTAAAGGTTTGAGAGGCGGCCGAGCCATTAATGGCCTGTGCCCCAGAACCTGTAAAGGATACCGTTCCGGATCCGGGGATGAAAGTGCCACCGTTATTGGTGAGACTAGCTGTAGTTCCTCCAATGTTTAGATCGGCTCCCGCCACAAACGTTCCGGCTGTAAGCGTGACTGTTCCTGTGGTAGTTAAAGTGGGCGGAGCATTAAAGGTTCCTTGAGTAAGAGTGAAAGCAGCCGAATTTAGGGTATTTGTACTTCCGCCAACACTTACAGCACCACTCGCTTTATTTACGATTATGTTATTAAAAGTTTGTGTGGCCACTGTACCATCGATGGCCTGAGCACCAGTGCCGATAAAGGTGATGGTGCCAGCATTCGGTGTGAAAGTTCCACCATTATTAGTAAAGCTACCTGTAATATTTAAGGTTACCGTATTACTTACAAAAGTACCACCTGAGGCAATTACTAAGTTGCCAATGCTTTGAGGAGGACTCACATTTAAAGTAACGGTATGGAGATTTAAAATAGTTACTGTTCCGGCAATACCCGAAGCATTTTGCCCCGGATAGCCCTGTGCAGCCGGATTACTTACCCAAACCGAGCCGTCAAAACGCTCCCAACTTGCGGTAACAGTCCAATTAAACAAGGCCGCATTACTCCTGTAGTCACCTGTTGTCTGAGCAAGCAAATCAGAGGCGAAAACGCCAAAAAAGAGAGAAAAGAAGATAAAAGCTATTGTAAACAGTTTCATAGAAAAAAATTAAATCAATTCACCAACTCAAATTAAAGACCAACACTCAAAAGGCATCAAGACACCACTTTTAGCCCACTCATTGTTCAAAAATGGGACATAAAATCTCAAATTTAATAATTAAATACCTTGATTCATGTTTAAGTAATCAAAAAAAAAAGATTCAAATTATTGTTTCCTATGGCGTCAGTTTTTTCGACCTGATGATAAAAATATTAGGTTGGTTATGCCACCAGGTATTCCGACCTGACGATAGCTTTGCTAACTTTACTAAGCGTTTGAGCCCTAGCGGTTTTTGAGCCGCAAGGTCGGAGAACATGACGCTAGGTGAAGTCGGTTTCAAGAAATCACATTGTCAATCAGTTCAATCTTCAACTTGAATAGTAGGAATCTCGACCCCTCACTCCAACCTCCTATGAAAATAAAATTCGTACTCTGTCATCAACTCAGGATGTGCAATTTTTACCAAGTCTTTTAAAATCAAATCGGGGCGGAGATAGCCGAGTTCTAAAAACTCGCTGCCGCCTTTTGCACCTGTGCGAGCATTGTAGGTGTACACTTGCTTTTCGCGGAAGGGTTTGAACAAAGCATAGCGGCTTTCGGAAGCTTTGATTTCATCTAATGATTTAAACGAGCCGACCCCGATCCAGCGGTCTGCTTCTTTTGCTTTAGTATATACTGATTCGAAACCCAATTGTAAAAAGCCATTTGTGGTATCGGCAGCCCACAGGTATGCGCACCCTGCGTCTTCCAATAATCTCGCAGCATAGTTTCTTCCACCGGGCATAAACCACGCATCGCCATATAAAATTCCACTGAGGACGGTTGACTTAGTGACAGCTTGTTTTGCAAGCGCGACTGTAACAAGATATTCTTTTTCTATTTCGTTGAAGACAGAATCAGCTTCTTTTTCTTTCCCAAAAAACAACGCCATAAACTTAATCCACTCGGCACGACCGAGCGGATGTTTTTCTAAATACTCGGCATTGATCACCACGGGTATTTTTAATTCTTGAATTTTTTTCAGTTGGCCTAACTCGTTGCCCATGGTGTAGCCCATAACGACCGATGGCTTGAGTGTGTACAATGCTTCGATGTTCATGCCTTTGTCGATGCCCAACTCTTTTACCAACCCCGCATCGATGCGCTTTCGCATTTTTTCTGAGCTGATGTAGTCGGTAGTGGGAAAGCCAATGAGTCTATTCGTTTCGCCAATGTAATCGAGCAATGGGATGTGTGTGGTGGAAGTGCAAACAATGGTTTCGATAGGGACAAAGATGACTGTTGTTGATTCATTGTGAGAAGGAACGTTAGCACCCTTCGGAACGAGCAGGTACTGATAGTTTGATGTTGCGTTTTGATACGGGTTCACGTCTATCAATTTGCTGTTGCCTACTTCGGTCACTCGAAAGCCCACGGCATACTTGGTGATGGATTGAGTAGATGAGTTTTGTTCGGATCTTTTATTCTGACAACTGAATAGGCTACAAGCCACAAGCCACAAGCTGCAGGCTGTGAGGAGATTTTTTTTTATTGCGTTGGTAGTAATGCCACAGGCTGCATGCTGCAGGCTACAAGCTGCGAGGAGTAATTTTAAAGTTGTGATACTCTGCGTACTGGATCGGACAGGCCCGCTTGTCGAAGCGATAAATCGACCAGGCCCGCCTATCGTACGGACAGGTCCGCCTATCGGACGGACAGGCCCGCCTATCGGACGGACAGGGATAGAAGCGGATACCCCGCAGCGGAGTGGATTTGAGCGTGGCGCGAGGAGTAGTAGCGGATAGCCCGGCCCTCCTTCGCGGGGCGCTTCGGAGGGCAAGGAGGGGGCCGCAAAAAAATTGCTCTTTAGTGATTCCCATCTTAAGTCTAACATCTTATGTCTCATATCTTTTTTCGTCCCCGCAAGTTTATAAAATTAATTATGTTTGCAGCCGTATTGCGGTTTTTCTGTTGAGTTACATCACCAGAAGATTAAAAGGGAACTCTGTTTAATGCAGAGGCTGTTCCCGCAACTGTGATCCACGTAAGAAGCTAACAATCATTGCCACTGTGCGAACAAAGCATGGGAAGGCGTTAGTGGATGTGGAGAGCCAGGAGACCTGCCGAAATACATTTAGTATCAGTGCTTCGGGTAAAAAGCGACTGTGATTCATTGACGGAAGTGTGCAAACGATGCAGATCGGTTGGGCATTTCATCTTCGTTTCATTTTCAGCCTTTTACTCTTTTTTCAAACCTTTAAACTTTTTCAAAAATGAAAAAAGAGAAAAAAGTCTGGGCAATCACTCTAATTGTCCTTTGGTGGCTGGCGCCAAGTAAAACAACTGCCCAGCAAAATCAAGATTCGGTAAAAGTGTTATCGGAGGTGGTAATCACGGCAACTAAGTTTCCAAAAAATCAAACCGAGACGGGCAAAGTGTTGGTGGTGATTGACGAAGAACAATTGAAGAGAAGTGCCGGCAAAGACATTTCGCAATTGCTTAACGAACAAGCTGGGTTGATCATTAACGGAGCGAATAGCAACCCCGGGAAAGACAAGTCTGTTTTTTTGCAAGGAGCGGGGTCTAAGTACACGCTCATCTTAGTGGATGGAATTGCTGTCAGTGACCCGAGCAGTGTGGGGGGGGCGTTTGATTTGCGCTTGTTGCCTATTGACCAAGTAGAGCGAATTGAAATACTGAAAGGAAGTCAATCTACTCTCTATGGAACAGATGCGATTGCGGGCGTTATCAATATCATCACCAAAAAGAAAGGCGATAAGTCACTGAGTGGATTTGGTACATTGAGTTATGGAAGTTACAATACGTTAAAAGGTAACGTAGGCATAAGTGGCTCCAATGACATTTTACATTACAATATTGGTTACACTCGCTACACTACGGATGGAATTAGCGAAGCAAAAGACCAAACGGGTAGTGGAAATTTTGACAAAGATGGAATAATTCAAAATTCATTTAATGCAAATTTTGGCATAACGCCTAACAGCAAGTTGTTGATCAATCCATTTATTCGGGTGGCAGATTATGATGGTAAGTATGATGCCGGCTCCTTTACAGATGATGCCACCGCAAGTTTCACTTCAAAGATTATCAACTACGGTTTAACTGGAAATTATACGATGAACAAAAGTTCTATCAATTGGCAATACGGCCATATTGATACCGAGCGTCACTACGGTAATCAATTTGGTAAGTTTAGCTTCAAAGGGCGCTTTGACAACATTGAATTGTTTGTGAACAGCGAGCTTTCCTCTCACTTCCAATTATTGTACGGTGTCAACCTGCAAAGCCAAAAAATGGAAGATGAGAAAGCAAAGAAGGCAAATCCATCAATCGACATACTCAGCCCGTATGCTTCGTTCTTTATCAAAAATCTGAGTGGCTTTTCGACTGAGGTGGGAGCTCGATACAATCGTCATTCACAGTTTGGCGATGCGTTCACCTATAGCATCAACCCTTCTTATCTAATCAGCAACCAAGTAAAAATATTTGCGAATTACTCTACTGGATTTAGGGCTCCGACATTAAATGAACTTTATGGCCAGTTTGGGGCAAACGATCAGTTGAAGCCGGAAGAAAGCAACAACCTGCAATCCGGCATTCAGTATTTTGTAGCTGACAAAAGATTTAACGTGCGTGTAAACTACTTCAACAGAAAAATAAAGAATGTGATTATATATGGTAATAATGGCTATATCAATTTAGATGAGCAAAATAATCAGGGTGTGGAAATCGAGCCAACGTTTACAATCAATAAGGATTTTTTCATTCGTGCTTTTTATGCATTTGTCGATGGCGACAACTTGATTCGTAAGCCGAAAAATACCATTGGCTTGAATGTTGGGTATCAAGTAAATAAGAATTTGTTTGTGAGTGCTAACCTCAAAACATTTGGTGCGCGCAAAGATTCATTTTTTGATTTAACTGATTTCCAAACAAAGCCGGTTGACTTATCAGTATATCAATTGTTGGATGCTTATGCAGAATATAGAATAGCAAATGGGCAGCTGTCGTTTTTTATTGATGCCAAAAATATTCTCGACCAAGATTATTCTGAGATCTATGGCTACAATACGTTGAAGTTTAACATTAATACAGGGGTTTCTTTCAAACTTTAGATGAAATCATTCGCAACGAGTTGGAGTGGAGGCAAGGACAGCTGCTTTGCATTGATGCAAGCCATGCAACAAGGCTTTGTGCCAAAAGCACTTCTGAACATGATGAATGAAAACGGCAAGATCAGTCGCAGCCACGGTATTCCATTAGAAATATTGGAACGCCAGGCTGCGATGCTTGGTCTGCCCATTATTACAAAGCCCGCAAGTTGGAATAACTATGAGCAAACGTTTATTCAATCTCTTCATGAATTAAAAGACGCGTATCAAATAGAGTCAGTAGTTTTTGGCGACATCGATTTGCAAGCTCACCGCGATTGGGAAGAAAAGGTTTGTGAAGCCGCTGGGTTGCATGCCATCTTACCGCTTTGGAAACAAGATCGGAAGGCGCTCGTGTTGAAAATGATTGAAAGCGGGATTGAGACCTACATTGTATCTTGCAATAGCACGATGGGAGAAAAGTATTTGGGTAAACAAATTACAATTGAGTTGGTAGCGGAGTTAGAAAACCTAGGCATCGATGTATGTGGCGAAAATGGCGAGTACCACACACTCGTGGTCAATGCTCCAGTCTTTGCAAAACCATTGGAGATTATTTTCGGCAAAAAGCAACTGCATGAAGATTATTGGTTTGTAGAAACAAGTTTGCAAGAGACCGAAAACTCTAAAACACCAGCACCCGATTACTATTTAGAAAATGGCTATGTAGTTTTTACAGAATCCTTTCATTTGAAACGAGGCTATTGTTGCCAAAGTGGGTGCAGACATTGTCCGTATGGTTACAGCAAGCCGAAGCAGAGGTCTTGATTGCAAATTTTGCCATCGGCTATATTATCGCTTACCTTGAGGTGCATTCTGTAAATCTCTAACATGGAAACAACCCTCAAGCGCACGCTTACCCCTGCATTGGTTTGGGGATTGGGTGTGGGCTACGTTATCTCTGGAAATTATTTCGGTTGGAACTTAGGTTTGGAAAAGGGCGGCACACTTGGGTTGGCCATCGCCATTTTCTTCATCATTATTATGTACATCACGTTTACGTTCAGCTACACCGAGTTGGCATGTGCGATTCCGAAATCGGGCGGAGCGTTTGACTATGCCAACCGCGCTTTTGGCAAAGATGTTGGGTTCATCACCGGCATGGCGCAGAACATCGAATTCATTTTTGCTCCTCCCGCCATTGCATTTGCCATCGGCTCGTATGGAAATATTTTCTTTCCGAGTATTCCCGTCCTAAGCTTCTCGGTCATCGCCTATTTTATTTTTGTAGCGTTGAATGTGTACGGAGTAAAAGTGGCCGCCACGTTTGAGTTAGTCATTACCATTTTAGCAGTTGCTGCGTTGCTATTTTTTAGCGCACTTACCTCTCCCAAATTTGAATTTGCTAACCTGCAAAAAAATGCTTTTCCATTTGGGTTTTCAGGAGTGCTAGCAGCCATACCGTTTGCGATATGGTTTTTTCTCGGCATCGAAGGCGTTGCCAATCTCGCAGAAGAAGCCATCAACCCAAGGCGAACAATTTTAGTTGGATTTGGCTCGGCAATTTTTACGCTTGTAATTTTATGCCTCATCACGTTCACCAGTTCTGTAGGTGTGGCCGGATGGGAAGCAATTGTGTTCAAAGCAGACGGCTCCACTTCTGATTCTCCTTTACCTCTCGCACTTGGCTTGATCGTAGAATCCAGTTCATGGAGCTACCGAATTTTATTATTGGTAGGGCTCTTTGGTTTGATCGCCTCGTTTCACGGCTTGATGTTAGCTGCGGGTCGTTCAACTTTTGAATTCGGTCGCGTGGGTTATGCGCCAGCGTTCTTAGGAAAAGTCCACCACAAATTTCAAACGCCCGCCAACGCATTGCTCATCAACATGAGCTTGGGTTTGTTGGCACTGTTCTCCGGCAAAACAGGCGAGATCATCACCATCTCCGTATTTGGCGCACTAACACTTTATATTATCTCCATGTTATCTGTGTTACGCTTACGTAAATCGGAACCAAACCTGCCCCGCCCTTTTCGCGTGCCGCTTTACCCCATCTTCCCCATCGTGGCATTGGTCATCGCCTCATTTTCGTTTGTTGCTATGGCAATTTACAACGTTCAATTAGTATTGATTTATTTTTTGATAATTGGAATAAGTTATGGGATATTTAAAGGTTGGAAATCTCGGATATGACCCACACCATTTTTTTTATAAATTGATTTTTGTGGCTTGCCTTCCGAGGCTTTAACAAAGGAGGGCATGGCCGAGAGTACGGAACCTTAGAATATTTTTTTTATGAATCAAACACGAGTATCGCTAAAAACTCCGCTCACCCTTCTCTTTTGGAGAAGGGAAAGGGTTGAGGTGAAGAAAACAAAGGTTTTTAGACATGCCCGTATCTTACTCTGATCTATTTTCCCCCTCTTTGCAAAGCAGAGAACGGATGAGCGCGCGAAGCAAGGTCGGGGTGAGTCAGAATTAGTGTTTGAACTATGACATTAACCAACTTGTAGAGCCAATGACCAACCAAGAGATTTTTAAATACGTTAAGAACCATCCTTCGGGCAAGGTAAAAATCGCTTACGCAGATATTGATGGTATACTGCGTGGCAAATATATTTCGGCTGAAAAATTTCTGTCGTTCAACAAAGGCGAAACCACTTTCTGCGATGTGGTTTTTGGATGGGATGTAAATGATGTAGCCTACGACAATGGCAAATATACAGGCTGGCACACCGGCTACCCTGATGCACCTACCCGATTGGATCTTACTACGTTTAGAAAAATTCCCTGGGAAAATGACATTCCTTTTTTTCTAGGCGAGATCATTGATGCTGCGGGAAACCCCGCTCATGTTTGCCCTAGGCAATTATTGAAAAAAGTTCTCAATGATGCACAGCGTGAAGGCTACACGCCATTTTTCTCCCAAGAATTTGAGTGGTTCAATTTTCGAGAGACTCCCCATTCGGCAAACGAAAAGAATTTTAAAAACCTCACGCCACTTACGCCTGGCATGTTTGGATACTCTATTTTGCGCAGTTCGTTAGAAAACCCCTTCTTCACCGATCTATTTGATCTGCTCAAAAAATTCGGAGTGCCCCTGGAAGGGCTTCACACCGAAACAGGCCCTGGTGTGCTGGAGGCGGCCATTCAATATTCAACCATCATCGAAGCAGCAGATCGAGCAACGTTATTTAAGACAGCCGTAAAAGAAATAGCTTACAAGCATGGCATCATGGCTACATTCATGGCGAAGATCAGTGAAAACCTTGCCGGCTGCGGAGGGCACGTGCATCAAAGTCTTTGGGACAAAACCTCGAAGAAAAATTTGTTTTATGATACCAAGGACAAACATCACATGAGCGAACTGATGAAAAGTTACGTAGCAGGTCAGCTCGCTTGCTTACCACATCTTTTGCCAATGTATGCACCCACCATCAATAGCTACAAGCGTTTGGTAGAAGGAACCTGGGCGCCAACCACACTCACATGGGCGGTTGATAATCGTAGCGTAGCGTTACGCGTTTTATCCAGCGGTAGTAAATCATGCCGTTTGGAGACACGAGTAATTGGTTCAGATGCAAATCCCTACTTGGCCATGGCCGCAGCACTGGCCTCCGGCCTCTATGGAGTGAAAAAGAAAATGAAATTGAAGCAGCCCGCCACCGTTGGCAACGGCTATCGCGATTTCTCCAACGGAATTTTACCCAGCAATTTATTTGAGGCAACGCAGCAAATGAAAAATTCTTCAGTAGCAAAAGAAATCTTAGGCGAAAAATTCGTAGAGCACTTTACACAAACCCGCGACTGGGAATGGCGCCAACATTTAAAAGCCGTCACCGATTGGGAACGCAAACGGTATTTTGAAATTATATAATTAACGTTTTAATACGCATGACCTTCGACAAAATCTATCAATACAATTTTCCAACCACCATCCGGTTTGGTGCAGGCTCAGTAAACGAACTAGGAGATTACCTCATCAAGAATAATTTATCAAGGCCCCTGATCGCAACTGATCCAATAGTTGCGCAGCTTGGGTTTTTTAAAACTATCGTAAGCGATCTCAAGAAAAAAAATATTGACGTAGAGGTCTTTGGCGAAATCCATAAAAACCCGGTCAAGTCAGATGTTTATAAAGGCACCGATGTCTACGATCAAACCAAACGCGATTCGATTATTGGCATTGGCGGTGGAGCAGCTTTAGACGTAGCACGCGCTATTGTGCTGCGCGTTAACCATCGCGAAGATTTATTCAAATACGATGATTTAATTGGAGGAGATGTTTTTGTCACTAATGATGTTCCCCACTTCATCACCATCCCCACCACGGCAGGCACGGGCAGTGAAGTAGGGAGAAGCGCCATCATTGCTGATGACGTGACACATCAAAAGAAGATTCTATTTTCTCCCAAGCTGCTAGCAAAAATAATTTTTGCCGATCCTAATTTAACAATGGAACTTCCTCCGTTCATCACCGCTGCCACCGGCATGGACGCGCTGACGCACAACATGGAGGCTTTTCTAGCTAAAATGCCTCATCCGTTATGTGAGGGAATTGCGCTTGAGGGTATCTCGTTAATTAGCCAATCGCTTGAGACCGCTGTGAATAAACCCGACTTAGAATCACGCAGCAAAATGTTGATCGCCTCACTGATGGGCGCAGTGGCCTTTCAAAAAGGATTAGGTGTCGTGCATTCGTTAGCACATCCGCTTTCTTCTTTGCTAGATACACACCACGGCTTGGCCAATGCAATTAACATTCCTTACGGGATGGAGTTCAATATTTTGGGTTGTGAAGAAAAGTTTAAGCGGATTGCCAGCACGCTTGGATTGAAAGATCATTCGGGTGAAGCGGTAGTGAATTATTTGTTTGAATTAAATTCCAAAATCAACATTTCACACAAGCTTGGCGCGATCGGAGTGAAAGCAGAACACATCGAAACATTGGCGGACTTGGCGATTGCAGATTTTGCACATCCCAATAATCCTAAGCCCGTAACCCGCGAAGATTTTAAACAGCTTTATCTAAAGGCACTCTGATGAAGAAAATTACGATTGGTGTTGCCGATTGCAGCAAGTATGACAAATATGCTTCTTGGATATCGGAGGAGCCTGATATAGAAGTGGTGAAACTTGGATATTCACAAAATAATTTTGACGAAATCAAAAAATGCCAAGGTATTTTGCTCACAGGAGGGGAAGATGTTCACCCGCGATTTTATGACAAGCCTGAGCTACTTAAATTCTGCTACCCAGATGACGTGGATGAAAGACGGGATGAGTTTGACATAAACCTAATTGCCTATTCACAGAAAGAAGGATTGCCTTTGTTGGGCATTTGCCGTGGCTTACAAATCACTAATGTTTATTTTGGTGGATCGTTGATTCCCGATTTACCCTCTTTTGGAAAATTTAACCATTCTAAGTTTGGCGAAGGAAGAGATCGGTATCATTCTATTTCACTAGATCCGCACAGTCAACTTAGTAAAATTTCTTCATTACTAACGGGGGAAATCAACAGTGCTCACCATCAGGCAGTAAAGCACGTTGGGTCTGGCTTGGTGGCTAATTGCTATTCGCCCGATGGTGTTATTGAAGGTCTTGAACGGATCAAGCCGGAAGGCAAATCATATTTGATGTTAGTACAATGGCATCCCGAACGGATGACGGACCAAACCAGCGCGCTGA